>JAUMXS010000051.1:5814-8980 GCA_030528965.1 Eubacteriales bacterium | reverse complement strand
CCTTTCGTTCAGAAATGAGGCAATACACGTGCGAACGGGGGACGGGGCGGTATCTGTGCGGACAGAATACCGGGAAAGAGCATCTTTTTTGCGAACTGACGGGACGCGGCGGCTTTATTGTTCCTCCGGAAGAGCGGCAGCTTTTTCTTCCCGCAGATGAACCATGAAATGATTGAGCCATGCGCCGATCAGAAGGAAGAGAAGACAGAAATACATCCACATCATAGCGACCATGGCGGATCCGATGAGGCCATAGGCACCGAAACGGTTGGAAAAGTTTGTATACACAGTAAAAGCAAGGGAGAAGATAACCCATATGACGGCGCTGAACAGTGAGCCGGGCCAGAGATCCCGGAACCGGAGCCGAACCGCCGGGATCCAGCGGTACAGGATCGTAAAGACGCCTGCGAGGATCAGAAATACAACGGCAAACCGGAGATATCGGGCGATGTGAAGCCAGCCGAGGATCGGCAGAGCGGACAGGAAACGTTCGGCAAGATCGAGGATATGTCCGCCATAGACCATGACACACAGAGAGATGAGGAGTGTGAGGATGAGGATGATCATGTAAAACACGGAGAGAACATAATACAGCGGCAGCGGCATGCGGCGACGGGCGCCCGCGGCGGCGTCCATGCCCTGCATGAGCGCCCGCATGGAGGCGGAGGCAGACCAGGCGGTCAGCAGAATGGAGAGAGTAAGGGTGGTGGAAGTCGAGGAGTAGATGTCCCCGATGAGTTTTTCCAGAATAACGAGAACGGAATCCGGCACATAGGTCTGGATGGCGCCGATAGCATCCGCCTGCGAAAGCGGCGTGTAGGGGAGCAGGGAGCAGAGAAGAATGAGCATGGGCGGCAGGGACAGGAACATATAATAAGCGCCCGCAGCGGCATAGGTGACGAGCTTGCGCTCGGTGATCCCCAGCACAAAGGTGATCCAGGGCTTGATGGTCTCATGTATGTTCTTCATGGTGCAGAAAGCTCCTCTTTTTGAAATGGGACGACTTCGGGCCGCGAAATCCTGTCGGACGCGCCTGCCTGCGAATGCTGTGCCCGACAAGCTTATTTTACCCTACGCGTCTGTTCAAATCAAGCATAACCGCGTACCCTTCTCTCGCACGGCGCGGGAAGGCCCCGGGACGGAAAAACCGTTGCCAAAAGGGAGGGGGTATGGTAAAGTAGAAAAAGAAATAATGTATGAAAAGGGAGCGTGCGAAGATGGAGATCATCTGGAATGGCCATGCCTGTTTCACCGTGATCAGCGCGGATTACAGCATCGTGCTGGACCCCTACGGACCCAATGCGGTGCCCGGTTTTGCGCCGCTGCAGCTTCGTGCCGACGCGGTGCTGTGCAGCCACGGCCACGGCGACCATAATTATGCACAGGCCGTCACGCCGGAAAGCGGAGAAAAGGCCTGTCCCTTTGTGATTCATACGATCGGGAGCTGGCATGACGACGCACAGGGGACGCTGCGCGGACCCAACACCATCCATCTGCTGGAGGCGGAGGGCATGCGCGTGGCGCACATGGGCGATATCGGATGCCCCCTGAACGCGGAGCAGATCGAAAAGCTCTGCGGACTGGATGCCGTTCTGATCCCTGTCGGCGGCTTCTATACCGTAGACGCAAAGCAGGCGGCGGAGATGGCAAAACAGCTGGATGCCCGGGTGATCATCCCCATGCATTACCGCGGCGAGGGCTTCGGCCTGACAAAGGTCGGTACGCTGGATGAATTTACGAAACTGTGGCCGGCGGAGTTTGTACGCCGCTATGAGAGCAGCAGCCTGACACTCATGCCCGATACGGCACCGCAGGCGGCGGTGCTTAAGCCTCTGTATGCCTGAGAAACGGTGTGTTGAGGAGAGCGTCTTGCGCCTCCCGGTGAAAGGACCGAGAGGCGCTTTCTTTTCTGTATAATAAGAAATTAAAAAAGTAAAACAAAGCGGATTTTCATGAGGATCTTTTCGATCTGAGGAGGAAACATGCTGGTAAATATTATGGCAGTGGGCGATGTATGCGGCACTTCGGGGCTCGATTTCCTGAAAAAGCATCTGCGCGCTCTGCAAAGAATGAAGAATATCTCGTTTACGGTGGTGAACGGTGAAAATGCGAATGTGGTAGGCGTAACGCCTGCCCAGTGTGATCAGATCCTGTCGGCGGGGGCGGATGTGGTGACCCTCGGGAATCACACCTGGACCCGCTGGGAGCTGCAGCCTTATCTGGATGACCAGGTGCGGGTATTGCGGCCGCTGAACTATGCGCCGCAGTGTCCCGGACGCGGCGACGTGACCGTCGAAACGGCTTTCGGGCCGGTGCGCGTGATCAATCTGCTGGGACGGTTTACGCTGGATGGGAACACGGACAATCCGTTCCCCGTGGTGGATGCTCTGCTGGCGGACAATCAGGTGCGGATCGTGCTGGTGGATTTTCACGCTGAGGCTACGAGCGAAAAGCGTGCGATGGGCTTTTTCCTTGACGGGCGGATCTCGGCACTGTGGGGGACACACACGCATGTGCAGACCTCGGATGCGCAGATCCTGCCGCACGGTACGGGTTATATCACCGATCTGGGAATGACCGGGCCGGAAAACTCCGTGCTGGGCATCGACCCTCAGCAGTCTGTGCGCAAGTTTTTGGGCGATCCGCCGCGCCGCTATGAAGCCGCGAAGGGACCCTGCAGAATGGAATGCGCCGTGTTTACGATCGATACGGAGACCGGCGCCTGTGTGAAAGCGGAGGCCATGAGGATCCAATGAGTGAAGTACGGATTTTGCATGCGGCGGATCTGCATCTGGACTCTCCCTTCGAGGCATTGGGGGAAGAGAAGGCTGTGCAGCGCCGCGCGGAACAGCGTGAACTCCTGACCCGGCTGACGGAAATGGCCGGGGAACTGCGGGCGGACATGCTGTTTCTGGCCGGTGATCTGCTGGACGGCGCCGGTGCCTATGCCGAAACGAGGGAGACCCTCGGAACGGCGCTGGGGCGGCTGACGATCCCCGTGTTTCTCGCCCCGGGAAACCACGACTATTACTCACCGCGGTCCCCCTATGCGCGGCTGCGGCTGCCGGAAAATGTGCATATTTTCCGCCGGCCTGTGCTGGAATGCGTGACTTTGCCGTCTTTGGGCGTGCGGGTCTGGGGCGCGGGATATACAGAACCGTCCTGT
>JAUMXS010000051.1:0-5804 GCA_030528965.1 Eubacteriales bacterium | reverse complement strand
TGCGGGATTTTTCTCTGGAAAAAACTCCGGGACTGCTCGATGTTCTGATCCTTCATGCCGAAGTCGGCGCTCGTGCGGATTCTCCGTACTGTCCGGTAAGCGAAGAAGAACTGGAACGCTCCGGATTTGACTATGCGGGCTTTGGCCATATCCATAAATACAGCGGCGTACGACGTGCCGGACATACGGTCTATGCATGGCCCGGCTGTCCGGAGGGGCGCGGTTTTGATGAGTGCGGAGAGAAGGGCGTTGTTCTGGCCTCGGTGTCGGAAAATGCCTGTGAAGCGGAATTTCTGCCGCTTGGAATGCGGCGGTATGAGATATTGGAAGTTCCTGTGGGGGATGATGCCCTGCATGCCGCGCTCTCGGCGCTGCCCAACGATGCTGCGCGGCATATCTTCCGCGTGGTGCTGACGGGGGAGTGCAGCCGGAGACCGGAGCTGGAGAAGCTGCAGCATGCTCTGGAAGAGAGAGTTTTTGCACTTTCGCTTCGGGACCGCACCATTCTGCACCGGGATATCTGGGAATGCTGTTCGGAGGACAGCCTGCGCGGACTGTTCCTGCGCCGCCTGCGGGCGGCCTGGGAGACGGCGGAGGATGAAGCCGAACGGGAGAAGATCGTGATGGCCGTGCGCGCCGGCCTGGCTGCGCTGGAAGAAGGCGAGGGCGAACTGTGATCATCCGGAAAATGAGAGCGGTCTTTGGGACGCTTGACAAACAGGAACTGGAACTCGACCGGGGGCTCAATATCATCCACGCGCCGAATGAGAGCGGGAAATCCACCTGGTGTGCCTTCCTGCGGGCGATGCTGTACGGAGTCAGCAGTTCGCAGAGAGAAAAAGGCGGACGAAAACCGGATAAAGTGCTCTATGCGCCCTGGTCCGGTGCACCGATGGAAGGGCAGATGGACATTGAGGCGGAAGGCAGAGAGATCACGCTGACCCGCAGTACGAGAACCGCCAATGCCCCCATGAGGCAGTTCCGGGCGGTTTATACAGGGACGGACGAGCCTGTTCCCTGGCTGGACGGCAGCACGGCGGGCGAACGGCTGATCGGTGTTTCATCGGAGATCTTCGAGCGGAGCGCGTTTATCCGTCAGTCCTCCTTGGGCCTGAATAATAGTCCGGAACTGGAAAAACGTATTGCTGCGATGGTCCTGACGGGTGAGGAAGATAAGGTCTCCTACACAGAGGCGGACGCTCGTCTGCGTGCCCAGCTGCGGCGACGCAAGTATAACCAGAGGGGCCGTTTGCCCGAACTGGAACGGGAAATGGAGACGGTGAACCGCCGGCTGGACGGCCTGCGCGGCACGGTGCGGGAACTGGAAGAACTGGAAGAACGCACGGAGGCATACCGCCAGCGATGCGAAGACCTGCGGGAGCCGGTGGAGCGAAGCCGCCGGGAACAACGGAAAAAATCACTGGAACGTTTGTCGGAGGGCCTCAGTGAACTGCGCCGGCGGGAACAGACTGCGGCGGAAGCCCGGAAAGCGGCGGATGCCTGTCGGGAGGAACTGGAGGGGAGCCGTTTTGCCGGGGAGGAACCGGAAACGTTTTCCCGGCGTGCGGAAGAGGATTCGGAGCGCCTGCGGGAGGAATCCCTCGCAGCGAAAAATATACCCTCATCGGTCAGCGCGGTCGTGCTGCTGGTGCTGGCTGCCATAGCGCTGGCGGCCTGCGGCGGACTTTGGGCGGTGCAGTGGGACCGGTGGATGTGGGTGCTCATCCCGGCGGCGGTGCTGCTGGCAGTCGGCATCTGGCGATATGCGGCATTCCGGACGGCGCGGCGGCGCTGTTCCGAAGCGGCGGAACATGCCCGGGAGATCCGGGACACATATGGGGTCGACTCGCCGGAGGAGATCCTGGCTGCGGCGGAGTGCTACAGGAAGCAGCATGAAAGCTTCCTGACAGCGGAAGATGCGGCGCAGAAAGCCGAAAAGGAAGCGGCGGAAGCCGCTGAGCGGCAGCAGGAACTGAATGCGGGACTTCTGCAGGAACTGGATTTCCGGACCGGGGACAGCGAGGCGGCGCGGCTGAGCCGCGAACTGGCGGATGCGGAACGAAAGCTCCACACGCTTCGCGAGGACAGTGCCATGGCGCGCGGACGGCTGGATTCTCTGGGAGATCCTCTGGTACTGGAAACGCAGCTGCGGCAGCTTGAGGATGAACACGCGGAGCAGACACGGCAGTATGAGGCACTGGATCTCGCGATTACGACACTGCGCGATGCGAACGCGGAATTGCAGAGTCGTTTTTCACCGCGGCTGGCACAGCGCACGGCGGAACTGATGAACTATCTGACGGGAGGGCGCTACACGGAGCTGACGCTCACCCGGGAACTCACCGCGCTTGTGCGCCGGGAAGCGGATGCGCTTCCGCATGAGTCGGTTTTCCTGAGCCGGGGAACGTACGATCAGTTTTATCTGGCTCTGCGTCTGGCCCTGTGTGAGTTCACACTGCCCGCGGAAGAACCCTGTCCTTTGATCCTGGACGATGCGCTGATCGCCTTTGATGATGAGCGCATGGCGTTGGCGCTGGAACTGCTGAAGCAGATGGCCCAAACACGGCAGGTGCTGCTTTTTACCTGCCAGGACCGTGAAGGAAAGTACATTTCCGGAAAAACAGAATGATACATCAAAAAGCTCCCCTGACCGGGCCGGTCGGGGGAACTTTTCTGCGGAAGCCTGCCGTGTTCAGGGAAAGGAAGGGGCGCGGAGGCACCGATGATGCGCAAACAAAGAAAAGGCTCCCCGACGGGAGCCTTTTCTGTCAATATAAGCAGTTTAGTCTTTGAGACCCTGTGCTTCGCGCTCACGGAGAGCTTCCTTGCGGGAGAGATTCACGCGGCCGCGGTCATCGATCTCGGTGACCTTGACCCAGGTGTAATCGCCGACGTTGAGAACGTCTTCGACCTTCTCGGTGCGCTTGAACTCAAGATCCTTGATGTGGCACATGCCGTCCTTGCCCGGGGCCAGTTCCACGAAGGCGCCGATGGGGATGATACGGACGACCTTGCCGTAGTAGAGGCGGCCGACCTCCGGCTCGAACACGATGTTCTCGATGGTCGCACGGGCGGCACGGCAGGCTTCGATATCCTCGGAGGCAATATAGATGTTGCCGGAATCCTCGATGTCGATCTTGCAGCCGGTGTCGGCGCAGATCTTCTGCACCACTTTGCCGCCGGAGCCGATGACTTCGCGGATCTTGTCCGGATTGATGGTCATCTTGATCATCTTGGGGGCAGTTCTGGCCAGCTCATGACGAGGCTCAGAGATGCAGGGAAGCATGATCTCGTCCAGGATCTGGATACGGGCTTCGCGGGTGATGTCCAGTGCATTGCGGATGATGGCATGGCTGAGACCGTCGTTCTTGAGGTCCATCTGGATGGCGGTGATACCGGTTTTGGTACCGGCGACCTTAAAGTCCATCTCGCCGTGGAAGTCTTCAACGCCCTGAATATCGATGAAGGTGGTGAACTCGTCGCCGTCCTGAATGAGGCCGCAGGAGATGCCCGCGACGGGAGCCTTCAGGGGAACGCCGGCATCCATAAGCGCGAGAGTGGAGCCGCAGACGGAGCCCTGAGACGTGGAACCGTTGGAGGAGAGGACTTCGCTTACCACGCGGATGGCGTAGGGGAAATCTTCCACACTGGGGATGACGGGCTCGAGGGCCTTTTCCGCAAGGGCGCCGTGACCGTATTCACGACGGCCGGTGCTTCGCTGAGGCTTCGCTTCACCGACGGAATAGCCGGGGAAGTTGTAATGATGGATATAACGTTTCTCTTCTTCTTCCCAGATGGTATCGAGCTTCTGGGACATGGAGAGCGTATTCAGAGTGGCAATGGTGAGGACCTGAGTCTGGCCGCGGGTAAAGAGACCGCTGCCGTGGACCTGCGGGAGAACGGAAACTTCCGCCGCGAGCGGACGGATCTCGTTCATGGCACGACCGTCGACGCGCTTACCGGCGAGCAGCCAACGCTTGACGATCTTCTTCTGCATACGATAGAGGATCTCATCCATGAACTGCATCATGTCGGGGTGTGCCTCTTCGTACTTCTCCTGCATGGCAGAGATCCACTCGTTGACACGGTCTTCACGCACGTTCTTGTCATCGGTGTCCATGCAGTATTCCATGCCGGCCATTTCGTTTTCGCAGAGCTTTTCGAACAGCTCATCGTCAAAAGAGGCATGGTCGTAGGAGAACTTGGGCTTGCCGATCTCTTCCACCATACGGTCGATCAGATCGAGAACGGGCTGGACCTTTTCGTGGGCCTGGACGATGCCTTCGTACATGACATCATCGGGGACCTGGTCGGCGGCGGCTTCGATCATGACGACCTTCTCGTGGGTGGCGGCGACCGTGACGGTCATGCGGTTGCTCTCACGTTCGGCCTGAGTGGGGTTGAAGAGGAAGTTCTGGCCATCCCAACCGAGGCTGATGCCGGCGATGGGTCCGTTCCAGGGAACGTCGGAGATGGCAGTGGCGGCAGAGGCGCCGATCATTGCAGTGATCTCGGGAGAGCAGTCGCGGTCCACGGCGAGGACTTCACAGGCGACGACGACGTCGTTGCGAAGGTCGGAGGGGAACAGCGGACGCATGGGACGGTCGATGAGACGGCTGGCCAGCACGGCGGGCAGGGAGGGACGACCCTCACGGCGCATGAAGCTGCCGGGAATGCGGCCGACGGCGTAAAGCTTTTCGTTGAAGTCCACGGCGAGGGGGAAATAATCGATACCGTCGCGGGGGCGGGGAGAGGCGGTCACGGTGACGAGAACGGTGGTTTCACCGTACTGCGTGAGAACGGCAGCGTTGGCAAGTTCGGCCATGCGTCCTACTTCCATACGCAGCGGGCGGCCGCAGAAGTCAATTTCATATACTTTCTTGTCAAATTCTTTTTTCTTAATGATCATAGGTTTCGCTCCTTTTCTCTGTATTATCTGTGCGGAAGCGTCCCTTAGCACTTGAAGATCGGCCCGGATGCGGAGCCGGACGGATCTTCAAATACTAAACGACGAGTCCGCTGTGCCTGTTTACAAATCGGGAATAAAAAACTGTGGAACAATATGAAATTGTTCCACAGCAATCAAACCTTCATACCCCTCAGAGAGAAAACGACAATTATTTACGGATGCCCAGCTTGGCAATGATGGCACGGTAACGCTCGATGTCCTTGCGGGCGAGATAGTCCAGCAGGCGGCGGCGCTTACCGATCATTTTGTACATACCCAGACGGCTGTGCTTGTCCTTCGGGTGCTGCTTCAGGTGATCGGTGAGCTGATGGATACGCTCGGAGAGAATGGCGATCTGGACTTCCGGAGAACCGGTGTCGCCTTCGTGGGTGGCGTTTTCGGCAATAACGACGTTTTTCTGTTCCTTGGTAATCATGGGAACACATCCTTTCTTTTCCTGTTGTTATCCGGTGGCTGAGTAACGGGCGGGAAAGGTCCTCCCGGAAACCAAGCTCATGGACTTCAGTACTATATCATACAGCCTGCGCTTTGTAAAGCATTTTCTTCTTCGGGGAAATTGCCGGAAGATGACGGTTTAAAGCCGAGATTTTTGATGAGAAAGACGAGAAGAGAAAAATAAAAAAGTTCTTGACAAAACATAGAATCGTTTGTATAATGGCACAGTGCTTTGGCCGAGTAGTTCAGTTGGTTAGAACGCCAGCCTGTCACGCTGGAGGTCGAGGGTTCGAGCCCCTTCTCGGTCGCCACTTGCCCCAATTATTTGGGGCAAGTTTGCTGCTGTAGCTCAGTCGGTAGAGCGCATCCTTGGTAAGGATGAGGTCCCCGGTTCAAATCC
>JAUMXS010000147.1 GCA_030528965.1 Eubacteriales bacterium | reverse complement strand
GGTCCCTGCTTCAATCTATCGCACGCGGGCAGCTTGGTCGTTCTGGGCATCGGTGATGCCGAACTGGGCATAGATGTGGAACGAGCCGGCCGAAAACTTTCGGACTCTGTTCTGCGCTGCCTGACACCGGAGGAACGCAGTTGGCTGGAAAAAGTCCGTCCGGAGGATCCTACGGCGTTTTTCCGTCTTTGGACAGCCAAAGAGAGCATTATGAAAGCGACCGGTCTCGGGCTTCAGCTTTCCCCGCGGAGCTTTCATGTCCTCCCTGTCGCAGACGGTCTGCACAACATTCTCGAACAGGACTGGCACCTGTACTGGCGATCCCCGGCCGAAGACTATATCCTGTGCGCTGCGTCACGGGAACCTTCTCCCCCATCGCTGAACTTTTTCTCAGCCCGGGAATTGCTCTTATAAAGCTGCTGTACACATGTACGGCAGCTTTTTTATTCTGCAGATTCGCAGCCGGTTTTCAGCCGGCTGCCGCGCCGGGCAGTGCATTTTATATCTGCAAACTCCGATCCGGCAAAGACCCCGTTGAAATTCCCGAATTTCAACGGGGTCTTGTCAGCTCCGCGTCTTTATGTTCAATTTTTGAACGTTCGGGAACCTGTGCGTTTACATAATTTCAGACCGAAAAAAATGTCGGATGAAAAGTCGTAAAAACCCGAAAAATCTTGAAAATATCTATCAATTAAACATGATAACTAACCAAAAAATAACCTGTCTGTGCAATAATGAGGCTCCCTCGCTCCATCCGGAGAATCCCCAGCTGTCCGGAAAACCGTATGGAACGCGAAAGGGACGTCGGTTCGATTACCGGGCAAACGGCATTTCTGTCGTCCGAATCGGTTTCGGCACATATACATATGCATACAACAGGTTTATTGTGTTTCATTTCCAGTTATTTATAGGAGGGATCCCGATGAGTCGATCTGTAAAAACAAGAATGGGCTCTTTGCTGCTGGCCGTGTGCCTGATCTGCAATCTCTTTGCCGGAATGCCGATCTACGCCGAAGCGGCTGCCTCTGCCTCTGACATTCAGGCCCTGGAGCTTGAGGCGCAGAGCGGTGAGGTCAGCATTGGCAGCGCAGCGGAGCTGATTGCCCTGAGCGAGATGGATTTTTCAACCATCAGCGAGGCAACCATTACTCTGACCGCCGACATTAATATGAGCGGCGAGGAAGCTCTTGCGCCCATCGGAGGGACATCGCCCTTCAACGGCACCTTTAATGGTAATGGTCATGTGATCAGAAATCTGAAGATTGCCTCTTCCAGCGTCTGCACCGGCCTGTTTGGCTATGTAGGCACTGAGGGCGCGATCAAGAATCTGGGTCTGCAGGATGTTTCGGTCACCGGCAAGACCAACACCGGCGCCATTGCGGGTGTCCTGCTGGGCAGCGTGACCGAGTGCTTTGTCACCGGTGCCATCGACGGCGGCCGATACACCGGCGGTATCGCAGGCATGCTCCACGCCGGCAGCATCATGAACTGCTGGGTGGATGCGGATTTCACCACCACCCGTTACGGCGGCGGCCTGTTCGGCGGCACGGACTATCTGACCCAGCCCAATCCGAATGTGGAAACGCCTCTTAAGGATTGGACCGGTCCCATTACGGACAAGGACATGGTGATCCGCAACAATCTCGTTATGGGAACCAATGTGGGCAACAACTATGCCTCCGCCTTCTTCGGTTCCATGGCGGACAAGACTCAGTCCAGCCCGCTGGAAGTCTTGGAGGGCAACGTTTCCTGGATGGAATCCGTTACCGTCAAGAGCAACAACTATTACGGCCCCATCTATGCCTGGTGGGCTGCCGATCGTGAAGATGACGAACCCGACATCGAGAACAATGTCTACTGGGAAGGCACAACCTTCAAGGGCAAGAGTGTCACCGGTCTGGAGAACTCCGGAATCATGTCCGGAAGAGATGCGGATGGCGCAGTTGCCTTTGTGGACTTCATCTCTCTGGGCTTCGAGACCAGAACCGAGGCGGAGCTGGGTGCGCAGGCCACCTATGAAGCTCTCGGATGGGACTTCACCAATGTCTGGGAATGGGACGACTATCTGGGTCACCCCGTTCTTCAGGGTGTTGACGCTCCGG
>JAUMXS010000050.1:2900-9145 GCA_030528965.1 Eubacteriales bacterium | reverse complement strand
AAAATTTGCCGCGATCACGATGTTAGGCTATGTCTTCGTCGCCGAAATGCAGTTTCTGGATGTAATCAACGACTTGTTCCAGACCGGCGGCAATGGCAAAACCGCCCTGATCCGGAACGCTCCGGAAGAACAAATCAAAATAGGTGATACGATCACAGTATCCGTTTTGGAAATAGCCGTTGCCCATTGTGAGTTCATAGAAGTCACAGAGCATGGTCATGTTTTGCCTGCTCCTTAAATCCATTTTGAGCCTCCAGTTGATTCGGAACAAAGATGCCCGAGATTTGGCAATTTGCCAGTTTAAACACTTTTTCGGCAATTTTAGGTTTAACGATTATTATAACCATTTGTTCTTTTAAATGCAAGAAGTTTATTCCCTGCGCAAACGGAACGGTACGGTGCTGGTTTCTTTTCCCGTAAAAGAGCCGCGGGGTCAATGAAACGGTGCTTTTACGGGCATAATAGGAGGGAAAAAGCCCGATCCGGAAAGAGAAAAACAAGGGGAAGGAGCGGTGCGCGGGGCGGCTGCGGCAAGCATGCGGAGAGTGTTTGGAAATTACCGTCTTTCCTTGACGATAAAGAGTGGATTGTAGTATACTATAATAGAGGGAAAATTGTGGTTTTCCTGCGGAAATGAGGACCGGAGGGGAGAAAATCCGGAAACACGATGTCCGGGGGCCGGGAATTTCGGCACCGGATACAGGCCTCTGCGCGCGGGGTGAAAAGTGTCTCCGCGCACGGGGGAAAGGTAATGATGGGAGGAACGATATGTCTTTAACGCCCGAGAGAATCCGGGAGCTGACGGAACTTTGCCGACGCTTCCGGGTCGAGTCGCTGACCGCTATCCATGGCGTCCAGTCCGGACACCCCGGCGGCAGTTTGTCCGTCTGTGAGATCCTGACACTGCTGTACCAGGAGAAGATGAATATATCCGCTGACAATCTGGATGATCCCGATCGTGATCGTCTGGTGCTCTGCAAGGGTCATGCAGCGCCTATGCTTTACTGCAACCTGATCGAGAAGGGCATCCTTCCGAAGGGAAGTCTTTCCACCCTGCGCCGGATCGACAGCGAGCTGCAGGGCCATCCCTGCAACAGCACGCCCGGTGTAGAGATGCCTGCGGGACCTCTGGGCATCGGCCTCGGTGCGGCAGAGGGCATGGCGCTGGCTCTGCGCCTCAACGGTTCTCCTGCCCGCGTATATGCCATTCTGGGCGACGGTGAACTGGACGAAGGCGCGGTCTGGGAAGCGGCTGCTTCCAGTGCCCGTTTCGGCCTTTCCAACCTTACCGCGATCGTGGACTGGAATAAACTCCGTCTGGATAGTCAGACGGGCGATTTTATGGATCTGTGTGCCCGCTGGAGCGCTTTCGGCTGGAATGTGTTCCGCTGCAACGGTCATAATCTTTCGGCACTGTACGGCTGCCTCGAGGCGGCTGAAGCCTGGAAAGAGGGCCCCAGCGTGATCATCGCGGATACCGTCAAAGGCAAAGGCGTATCCGTTATGGAATATGTTCCCGCATGGCACGGACAGGCCATCGATGAGGAAACCTTTGCTCTAGCCATGAAAGAACTGGGAGGTGAGCAGTAATGGCAAAAGCGATCCGTGATGTATACGGCGATGCTCTTCTGGAGCTCGGCGCAGAGAATGTGAATGTTGTGGCACTGGACGCCGACCTCTCCGGTTCAACGCGCAGCGGAAAATTCGGAAAGGCCTACCCCGATCGTTTCTTCGATATGGGCATTGCTGAATCGAATATGGTCTCCACGGCGGCCGGTTTGGCCGCAGCCGGCAAGATCCCCTTTGTCAATACGTTCACTGCCTTCCTGTCTACGCTGGGTCTCATTTCGATCCGTGCGCAGATCTGCTACGGCAATCTGAATGTCAAGCTGGGCGGAGCTTACGGCGGCATGAGCGCAACCTTTGACGGCGCATCTCACCATGCCATCGAAGATATCGCGATTATGCGCGCGCTGCCGAATATGCGCGTTATCGTTCCGGCAGATGCCGCTGCGACCCGCTGGGCCGTGCGGTATGCCGCTGCGACCCCCGGACCGTTCTATCTCCGTCTGAGCCGCGATGTTTATCCCGATCTTTATACCGAAGATACGGAGTTTGAGATGGGCCGCGGCCGCATCGTGCGCGACGGTACGGATGTGACCGTTATTGCCTGCGGACTGATCGTCCACAAAGCGATGGAAGCGGCGGAACGCTTTGCGGAAAAGGGTATTTCCGTTCGCGTGGTGGATATGTATTCCATCAAGCCCATTGATAAGGAACTGATCCTTCGCTGTGCGAAGGAGACCGGCGCGATCGTCTGCGCCGAAGAGCATAACATTTACGGCGGAATGGGCAGCGCGGTGTCCGAGGTCCTGGCCTGGGGCGGCGCCGGTGTCCCGACCGAATTTGTGGGGATCCAGGATACCTTTACGGAGTCCGCTCCCTATAACGACCTGCTGAAAAAGTACGGCGTTGACACCGACGGTGTCGTCGCCGGGATTGAAAGGGTCCTTGCGCGGAAGTGATCCGCGCAGGCGCCCTCCGGCTCAGTGAAAGGACGAGCGCATATGAGTCGATTTGTTTTGGATCCCGATATGCTCCTGGGCGTTGGCGCTTCTGCCGGCGTCCGGGAGAAGCCGGATGTTGAAGGAAACTGGCGGGAGGACGTCCTGCTCATGCGTGAGCTGGGCGTTAAAACCTGCTGCCTGGATGTGTCTTGGGCCCGTTTGGAGCCGGAGGAGAGTCTGTTTGACCGGAACGCACTGGATGACCTTCGCGAGGAGATCCTGCTCCTGCGGGGACTGCATATCCTGCCGCTGCTCCGTTTTGACCGGGACACGCCGCCTGACTGGTTTTTGAAAAAGGGCGGCTGGGAGAACGCGGATAATATTCGCGCCTGGCTTCTGTACATAGAACGGGTCGTTCGGGAGATCGGACACCTTGTATGCGAGTATATTACCTTCATCGAGCCCAATGCATATGCTATGCATGCCTTTTTATCCGACGAACGGTCGCAGGCGCATCGGGTGCGTGCGATGATGTCCGCGTCTCACGTCATGTCCGTGATGGCCACGGCGCATATCCGGGCTTACAAGCTGATCCATGATTTGCGGCGGGGACTGGGCTTTTCCGATACAAAAGTCGGTTTCAGCCTGCAGATGTATATGTTCCGGGTTTCTCACCGCATGGAGTTTGTCCGTGCCGGAGGAACAAAGAACGTGGAGAAATGGTTTCATAAACAGCCGCTTTCCGCAATGGCGACCGGACATTTCACCTTGCCTATGAGAGCTCCTCAGCGTATCCGTCCCGGGACTTATTGCGATTTCCTGGGCGTGAACTACGGTGGGATGTTTACATGGGGCGGAAATACGGGCGTCCTTCATGCCCGTCGGGATGATCTGGGTCGTGAGATCAACGCTTCCGGCATAGGGAAGTGCTGCCGGGATGCTTTGGATGTGGTCGGGGATATGCCGATCTACATAACCGGAATCAGCATTGCCGATTCCCGGGATGTATCCCGGGCGCGGTTTATTTCCGAACATTTGGAGGTGCTTTCGGCCTCCGGTCTGCCTGTTGCACGGGTGTATTATCAGGGCTTGTTTGACGGAAAAGAGGAAAACAATGCCTGCGGTTTGGCGGGAACGGATGAGAACGGAGACCGTATGCTTCTGCGAAGCGGCAGCTTTTTTGCGGAGCTTATCGAAGAAAAGGGCCTGTCAGAGGAAATGTATCAGAACTATGTGGCCGGTCAGGAGTATCCGCAATGAGCACATCCGGAGAGTTTTTGCCTGTTTCCGTTGAGGAAATGAGGGAACGTGGCTGGTGGTGGTATGATTTTCTGCTCATCACGGGCGACGCCTATGTGGATCATCCCTCGTTTGGCACGGCGGTAATAGGACGCGTGCTGGAAGCGGAGGGCTACCGTGTAGCGGTCCTTGCTCAGCCGGACTGGCGGTCTGCCGAGGCATTTGCCGCAATGGGACGACCGCGTCTGGGTGCGCTCATCGGAGCGGGTAATCTGGACAGCATGGTTGCGCACTATACAGCCGCAAAAAAACGCCGGCGGGAAGACTTTTATTCGCCGGGTAAAAAGATGGGGCTGCGGCCCGACCGCGCGGTGATCGTCTACAGCAATCGTGTCCGGGAGGCCTTCCCGGGGCTTCCGATCGTGATCGGCTCACTGGAGGCGTCACTTCGGCGTTTTGCGCATTATGATTACTGGGATGATGCTGTCCGCCGTTCGATTTTATTTGATGCGCAGGCGGATCTTCTGGTCTATGGCATGGGCGAACGGGCTACGCGGGAGATCGCCGCACTTCTGAAGAAAAAGGTGCCGGTGACTGAGATCACCAATGTGAGAGGTACGGCCTGCATGATGGATGCCCCGCCTCTGGAAGCGGAGATCCTGCCCTCGTTTGAGGTGGTGCGCGAAAGCCGTCGGCGCTATGCCGAGGCTGCGCGGATGGAACATGCGGAGCATGATCCCGTGGTCGGAAAATGTCTGGCACAGGCGCACGGCGGAAAGTATCTGGTCGTAAATCCACCGGCCATGCCGCTTGGCAGGGAGGAACTTGACGCGGTCGCGGCACTTCCTTACACGAGGGAGCCTCATCCGATGTATGACGCGGCGGGCGGTGTGCCTGCCATTGATGAAGTGCGGTTTTCCGTCATTCATAACCGCGGCTGTTTTGGCGGCTGTTCATTCTGTTCGCTGGCGTTCCATCAGGGACGCATGGTGACAAGCCGCAGCCATGAGAGCGTGATACGCGAAGTGGAGGCCATGACCGGCCACCCGCTCTGGAAGGGTTATGTATCGGATGTGGGCGGCCCAACGGCCAATTTCCGACGTCCGTCCTGCCGGGGACAGCAGGAACGGGGCATGTGTCGTGAAAGACGCTGTCTCGTGCCGGAACCCTGTAAGAAGCTGGACGCCGATCACAGCGATTACCTGCAGCTTTTGCGGCGTTTACGGGCTATTCCCGGGGTGAAAAAGGTTTTCGTGCGAAGCGGTGTGCGTTTTGACTATATGCTTTGCGATACCAACGGAGCATTTTTCCGGGAACTCGTGCAATATCATATTTCGGGGCATCTGAAAGTGGCTCCGGAGCATTGTGTGAATTCTGTGCTGGATCGGATGGGAAAACCTCATGTGGAGGTTTATGAAAAGTTCCTGGCTCGGTACCGCAGACTCAATCAGGAGGACGGCCTGGAACAGTATGTTGTGCCGTATCTCATGAGTTCACATCCGGGCTGTACACTGCAGGATGCTGTGACGCTGGCGGAATATCTGCATCAGCGGGGGCTGTATCCCGAACAGGTCCAGGATTTTTATCCGACACCGGGTACATTGAGTACCTGCATGTATTATACCGGTCTTGATCCGATGACGATGGAGCCGGTGTATGTGCCCAGAACTGTCAGAGAAAAGACCATGCAGCGGGCGCTGCTGCAGTATCGTGATCCGCGGAACCGGCGTGTTGTGCTGGAAGCGCTGCGCGAAGCCGGTCGGGAAGATCTTATCGGCTACGGGAAAATTTGTCTTGTTCACCCGGAGAGGACTGGCGCTGCAAAGAAAAAACGGAGAGGTGTGCAAAAATGAGTTTGTGGGAAATGGTTCGGGAACATCCGATTTATATCCTGTGGATATGGCTTCTTATCATCAATCTGGTCGAGCTTGCGGTCATGGGCATCGATAAACTGCTGTCCAAACGTGGTTCGAGACGGGTTCCGGAGGCAACGTTGTTTCTGATGGCCCTGATCGGCGGAAGTCTGGGCGGCATTCTGGGCATGTATACGTTCCGTCACAAGACCAAACATAAGACTTTTGTGATCGGGTTCCCCATGATCCTGGTCCTGCAGATCGCGTTGGCGATCCTTCTGGTTCGAGTGCTGTAAAGAGTACGTACTGCGATAAGGAAGAAGACCCCGGCACACCCCTGTGTTCATCCGGGCAAAGACGGCCTGAACGGGATGTTTTATCGTGTGAAGTCCGATAAAACATGACAAAGACCGAAATTTGCCCGGAATGGGCGCGCCCTGTAAAATGAATTGCAAGAAGAGATTAAACTCTTTCTTGCAATTCTTTTTTTATGTCCAGAAACAAGGAACAGGAGTGTGAAAGATATGGAAGTGAGAGCTGAGATTCGCAGAAAAGGCTCCGACCTCAACCTGTTCGAGCGCAAGAAAATCGAGGAAATGCGTGCGAGCGGGTGCAGCGCGGAGGATATTGCAAGGGAAATCGGCGT
>JAUMXS010000050.1:1074-2890 GCA_030528965.1 Eubacteriales bacterium | reverse complement strand
TACAGAGAACTGCATCGCGGAGAGACCGGCGAGGTGAACGCAGAAGGCCTGCCGGTATACGATGCGGAGCTGGCGCAGATGAAGGCAGCTGTCGCACGCGCAAACAAAGGCAGCAAAAACGGTGATGGCGATGGCAGAGCACGAAAAGCGGCGGAAGCCACGGGAGCCTGAGAAGAAGCCGGGGCTGCGCTATGAGACCTGCGTGAGCTGCGGGCTGGAATGGGAGCCGGTACGCAAAGCTGGGCTGGTACGTCTGCCCACACTGTGAATACCGCGACCGGAAGAAAGGGACAAGGAGAGGAAAAGCATGAGAACAGGCAGAAGCTGCTGGCTGTGCGGACGCAACGGCACCGCAGACCCGTTGGACAAGCACCATATTTTCGGCGGGGCATATCGGAAAAAGAGCGAAAAGTACGGCCTGACGGTTGACCTGTGCCACTGCAGCTGCCACCTCTTCGGCAAAAAAGCGGCGCACAACTGCCGCGAAACAATGGACGAGCTGCACAGATACGGCCAAAAGCTGGCGATGCAGCGCTATGGCTGGACAAAAGAAGAGTTCATGCTGGAGTTCGGAAAGAATTATCTGGATGAGGACGAGCTGGAGCGGATGGCAACTGATTCCAAGATGGAAACAGTTGGCGACGAGAGCAGCTTTATGATTCTGGACGAGGAACTGTGCGTCAACTGGTGAAGGGAGACCAAAATGAGGACTGTAATGGTACGCCCCGGCGGACGGCCGGTGGTTGTTGAAATCGAAAACGAACTGCACGCGCTGCAAAAGGTGGTGGGCGGGCATCTGGAATCGGTGACACTGGGCGAGGACTGGTGCGTGCTGTGCGACGAGGAGTGGCGCTTCAAAGGAGAACTACATACCTGCATCATCAATGGCGTGGTGTTCGGCGGAACGGTGCTCATCGTGGGAATTAAGGGCGAAGACTTCGTGGATATCCCGCAGCACATGGCGGAAAGGCTGGTGGAATCATGCTGAACAAGAGCATTATCATGGGGCGCTTCGTCGCAGACCCGGAGTTGCGCCGCACAAACAGCGGCACGGCGGTGGCGACATTTACGCTGGCGGTGGAGCGGGACGGCAAGCCCGGAGAAGATGGCAGACGCGCCACTGACTTCATCGACTGCGTGGCGTGGCGCGGGACGGCGGAGTTCGTGAGCAAGTGGTTTGCAAAGGGGCGCATGGCGGCGGCGGAAGGCCGCATCCAGACCCGGACATGGAAAGACCGAAACGACCAGAACCGGAAAAGCACGGAGCTGGTCATCGACAACATCTACTTTGCGGACAGTAAGCGAGAGGGTGAAGCACCGGCACCGGCGGGATACTCACCGGCGGCGGATGCTTTTGCGGAACTGACAGATGAAGACGGCGAGCTGCCGTTCTGATGGAGGGCACCATGGAGCAAAAATATATCGAATTGACGGTACATAGGCCGGGATACGCGGCGAGAAAGGCACGCAGAGAGCGCATCGAGCGGCGCAAACGCAGAGTGTGCGGCGCGCTGGCGGGTGTGAGCGCCTTTCTTCTCTTTGGTACTGTGGGCAGTATCGAACAGGATATGATGGCACTGGGCACTGGCTGCCTTTATATGGCGGCGGAAATGGCGGCGACCGCGCTGTTTGCGTGGCTGGCGGGAGGATTTGACGATGAAGAGTAAACTGTTCGTCGTTGTGATAGCGGCGATAATCCTCGCCACGATAGCAAGTGCCTGCTGGGGCACGGCAAAGGAAGACGAAGGCTATACACAGCCTGCAGAAAGCGTGGAAATCGACCAGATGGGAGCTGTGATAGAAAACGACGGGCGTA
>JAUMXS010000050.1:0-1064 GCA_030528965.1 Eubacteriales bacterium | reverse complement strand
CCGGGCGACGATATACCGGCCACGGAGTACGCTGTGCTGCCGGAGCCTGCCATCGAGGACTGGTGGGGCGAGGAGGCGGCATACATCGCAAAGACCATCTACGGCGAAGCGATGGTCTGCAGCACCGCGGAGCGGGCGGCTGTCGCATGGTGCGTCCTGAACCGTGTGGACAGCGCAGACCCGTTTTATCCAGACGACATCATCGGCGTGGTGACGCAGAGCAAACAGTTCCACGGATACGACGAAGCTCATCCGGTACTGCCGGAGCTTTACGACCTTGCGCTGGATGTCATCGAGAGATGGCTGCAGGAAAAGAGCGGAGCGGCGGATGTGGGCAGGGTACTGCCTGCCGAGTACCTGTTCTTCAGCGGAGACGGAACGCACACTTATTTTCGGACAGAATGGCGCGGCGGAACGATTTGGGACTGGAGCCTGCCGTCGCCTTACGAGGAGTAACGAGCATGGATGCGATTTTGAAATATCCGGGAGCGAAGTGGAGACTTTCCCCGTGGATTATCGAGCATATCCCACCGCACGAGAGCTATCTGGAGCCGTTCTTCGGCTCTGGAGCTGTGTTTTTCAATAAGAAAAAGGCGCGCATCGAGACCGTCAACGACCTTGACGGAGAGGTGGTGAACTTCTTTCGTGTGTGCAGAGAGCGGCCGGAGGAGCTGGCGGCGGCCTTGTCATTGACACCGTGGGCACGGGATGAGCGAGAGGCGGCCTACATAACAGAAGAAAACGAAGACCTGGTGGAGCGGGCGCGGAAATTCGCCGTCCGCTGCTGGATGACATTCGGCGCAGCTCCGTACAGAAGCAACGGATGGAGACACACCACGGGGAAAACGAAGAACGCGGGACCGGACAACACAAAACTGTGGGCAAGAGTGCCGCAGGTAATACAGGCAGCGGCGGAACGGCTGCTGGATGCGCAAATCGAAAACAAACAGGCTATGCAGGCAACCACAACGGAACTGTTGGAGCAGACGCTGAAGGAGCGCGGGCGCGGATTTGCCAGCGACCGGGAGGCATGGGCACTGCTGAAGGAAAACATCGAGAACATC
>JAUMXS010000146.1 GCA_030528965.1 Eubacteriales bacterium | reverse complement strand
TTGGCTTTGAGACGCGGCATTTATACCGTTGGGATTACACAAAATAAAAGGACAGTTTTCGAGAGAAAACTGTCCTTTTATTTTGGACTTCGGCCTGACGCAGCAGGCCTCGCACCATTTGATCATTTAACGGCGGAAATGAATTCCGCCTATGGCAATTCTCCGCTTTGCTCCGAATTGACGCGCGACTCCGCGCGGCCGCCGCCCGGCATCTGCCGTGTTTGGCCAGTGAGCCGCGAGGGGGAGCAGAAGTCTGCGCATGATCCGGTTGTACCGATTCCGTTTATATGCTATCATGCTTAACGGCGAAGGTTTCGATTCTGTTAAGAGGTGGTATGGCTATGGCATTTCGGAAGATCGATATAGAGAACTGGGACCGCAGGGAGTTTTATGAACATTTTATCAAAGAGGTCGTGTGTACCTACTCGCTCACGGTAAATCTGGATATCACCCGCTTAAAAGGCGAGCGGCTTTACCCTGCTATGATATGGCTGCTTACGGGGACCGTAAACGAGATGCCCGAGTTTCGTACCTGTCTTACAAAAGAGGGACTTGGCATCTATGACAGTATGCATCCGATGTATACCGTCTTTAACGCGGAAAACAGGAACTTTTCGGGGATATGGTCGTATTACTCGGAGGATTACGGTGAGTTTCTGAAAAGCTATGAGGCCGATGTCGGGGAATATTCGAAATCCACATGCTATACGCCCAAGGCGGGTACACCCGAAAACTCCTTCAATATATCCATGCTGCCGTGGCTGGAGTTCACTTCGTGTTATATCAATGTATACGATGAGGGGAAATTCCTGCTGCCCATCTTCACGATGGGGAAATACTTTGACCGCGACGGAAAGCGCTTCCTTCCCCTCTCGGTTCAGGTACACCATGCCGTATGCGACGGATATCACGTGGGACAGTTCGTGGAGAAACTGCAAAACAGGATCTTCGCTTTTCCTTCGAAATAATCTGCGTCCGCGAAATTTGGACTGATATAAACAAAAACGACGCCCTTCAAAAGAAGGGCGGCGTTTCTTAAAGGAAGAAGTAAGTTTTTTCAGGAATAGCACCGCGCGAGGATCTCGGCCCACATGGGAACGGTAACGGTGGAAAAGACGGTGGTGATCAGCACGGCAGCGGCGGCCTCGAACTGGGTCTCCTCATTGGAGTCGAACTGGATCGTAAAGACCGCGAGCAGAGTCGCAGCCGGCAGAGCGGCAAACATGGTTACGATCTGCGTCAGTTCCTGTTCCAGTCCGGTCAGGAGGCAGAGAGCAAGGATCAGTCCCGGAAGCAGGAAATTGCGCACCAGCGGGAAGCGGAGATATTGGGGCCTCAGCAGACGGGGAATGGGATATTTGCTCAGAGACATGCCGCAGAGAAGCATGCCCAGCGGAGAGGCGCAGGAACTCAGGGAACTGATGACCCCCGAAATGGGAGAAGGCAGCCGGATCTGCGTCAGATAAAGGGTCAGACCCACGAAAACGGCGATCACCGGGGCGGAGAACCAGCCCTTCAGTTTTTCCAGCATACTGCGCCGGGCGTGTTCGGTGCCCGGAGGAGACAGCAGCGGTTCCGCCGAGCTGTAATAAACCATACGATAGGGTACGAGAAAAACGACGAAATACAGAACACCGGTATCGCCGTACAGCGCCTCGATAACGGGAATGCCCACAAAGGTGAAGTTGTTGTACATCATGCAGAAACGCATGATACGCGCGGAAGCCGTTTTTCCCATCAGGCGGTGGACCAGCTGCGCAAGACCAAAGGTGAGCGTCCAGATCACAACGGCGAGGACAGCCAGCTGTCCGCAGCGCCGAAGATCCTCCCAGGAAAAGGTGGCCATCATGGATTTGATGATCAGGCAGGGCAGCAGGACCTTCATGATCAGCGAAGAGAGCTGTTTCTCAAATTCTTCTGTTACGATATGTGACTTTATGACGAAATAGCCGATACCGATCATAAGGATCAGCTGTATTCCCAGTTTGGCGGCGATCATAGCATAGCCCTCCCGATGAGATCGAAGCTTCCGGATATACCGTCGATTCTATTCTTTTGGAATATATTTTTCAAGCGTTGCGGCAGAGATGGAAATGGTGGGGACAGCGGACAAAGACCGTCGATTGTCGTTG
>JAUMXS010000145.1 GCA_030528965.1 Eubacteriales bacterium | reverse complement strand
ATCTTTATCAATAATTCGGGAAACAAACGCTGTCTGAGTCAAACAAAACGCTCCTTTTCCTGGATTCCGGCAGAATCAATACAAAGCTTTCTGGGTCACAAAAACCTTATACTCACCCACAGCTCCCGCTGTCGGGTACCCGTCAATTCTGATCCGTGCGACCGGATTGAATGTGCCGGCCGACGCGCTGACTTCCTGCATATCCACCACCGCGTATAGATTTTCAGCGGAAATGCTGTTGATTATGCTCTCCGGCGCACGAACATTGACCGTCAGGCTTTCCGTGATCACATCCGCCGTATATCCGTCCGCCACATTGATGCAGTCAAACTGCGTAAGCGTCATTTTTCTGGTCACCAATCCCTTGATCGTCACAGTGACCTTTGCTTCCGTCGTACCGGAAAGACATTCCGTATCGTTCGGCAGAGCCAGTGTATAGGTGTCCTCAAAACTGGAAGCGAAATCCGCCAGATCGATCGTAGCGATCGTAAGCTTATTAAGCCCATCCATAACAGCCGCATCACCCGCGAGCTGCACAACGGCAGGTTCGATTTTGACATCGGCATGCTCTTCACCCGTGGCGCCGCCGCCGTCGATCAGCGTTACACTCAGAGGAACGTTCTTGATGGTAAGCACGCTCAGTGTAACTTCGACCTCCGGCGTATCCATAATCAAAAGCTCGTCCGAAATGACCTGATTATCTTTATCCCTCAGCACATAACTGGAGTTGTACTGGAGAGTTCTGTCCACGGTTTCGCGTGTAATCTCCACCCACGCATGGTCGACTTTATCGATTGAAGTCTGCGGTCCGCTAATGTTAACAGTAAGCGGATTGAAAACAGGATCTTCGGCTATATATCCCTCTTCGGCACTGCCGGTGAACGTTCCCTTCACTTCAAAACGTCGGTTAACAAGCTTGTCCAGATAGAAATTCACAATATAGGCCGAAGCATTCACCCGTCTCAGCGAACTGCTGTCTACATCGCTGGGATAATGGATCTCATAGGCTGAACGGTTATTGCCGAACACAGCTTTGCTCAGGTCGATCGTAAGCGTGATGTTGTCGTTGGTAAGCCGTGTGATCTGCCGCATCGGGCCGGAAAGTGTCAGGTCAACGCTTTGGATATCCTGGCTTGTTACAATCAAGCCGCTGGACTCTCTTACTTCCTCGGCATTGACAAAATTCACCTGAACGCCATAGAAAGTCTCCTCTTTCTCGACACCCTCCGTCGTGCTGACATAGACCCAGAGTGCAATAGAAGCGAGAACAGAGGCAATGACCCGATTCACTTTTTTATCCAGGATGCGATTCAGAAATTCTTTATAGTTCATTTTAAATTCCCCTTGAAACGGCCGGCAAGGCCTGTGAGAAAGCCAATTTCCTTTTCTGTTTCCTCCACCTCGCCAAACAACTCATTCCGGAGCAAACGGTCAAACGTATCTGTCGAAAGGTGCCGCTTCAGCATACCGTCGATCGCGACGGAAATACTGCCCGTTTCCTCCGAAACGATGACCACGACAGCATCCGAATTCTCGCTCATACCGATGCCCGCACGGTGACGCATACCCAGATCACGGCTGAGGTTGGTGTTGTGGGAAAGCGGCAGCATACAGCCGGCCGCACAAAGCCGTCCGTCACGCACGATCGCGGCACCATCGTGCAAGGGCGCTTTGGGATAAAAAATGTTCTTAATGAGTTCTGCCGTCATAGCCGCATCGATAACGGTACCGGTATGAACCTGCTCACTCAGGCGATTGTCCCGCTCGAAAACCAGAAGAGCGCCCGTCCGGCTGTCAGAAAGTTCTCCGCACGCCAGCACAACCTGCGCTATGGCATCATCCATTGCCCGGATATGCTTTTCCCGGCTGAAGAACCGTGCTGTTCCGACTTTTTCAAGTACGCGCCGCAGCTCCGGCTGGAACAATACGACAAGTGCCAAAAGTCCCAATTCCATCGTCATACGGAGCAAATAGTTGACGACGGTCATATGAAATTGTCCGGAAACCCACGTCGCAAGCAGAAGGATCACCAGTCCCTTCGCAACCTTGGAAGAACTGGTCATGCGAACCAGACCGATGAGCTGGTAGATCAGGAATGCCACGATCATAATATCCAGCACATCGGCTAGTCCGATACTTCTG
>JAUMXS010000049.1 GCA_030528965.1 Eubacteriales bacterium | reverse complement strand
GTTTGGCACGCCTACGATCATCAGACGCAGAGGGCGCTTCTTCATCGGTCGCTTCTGAAAGCTCCTCCTCCGGCTCAACGAGGTCCGGAGCGGGTTCGGAGGGAACGGTTTCCGGTTCAAGCAGTTCATCGATACTGCTGATGGAAGCCGAGCCGATATCGCTGTCGTTTTCCTCTTCTGTCAGGACCACAGACGCGGACTCATCTGCAGGCTCCTCCGCAGATTCTTCCTCCTGTATGGGGGCCACCTGTACGGGGGAATCCTCCTGTATGGATTCCTCCTGTGTGGGCCGGGCATCCCGGGGAGCGCTGCGGAATTCGGCAAGAATGGCCTCCAGCGAAAATTCCGAAGCATCTATAGTATCGAGTTCATCGAAGTTCCAATCATTCAGGGGGTAATCATATTCTCTGTCAGACATTCTGCAGACCGCCTTCCGTCAGACATGATGGCAGCGCTGCCGCAAGACTTCATACATTACGACAGCCGAGGCCGCGGAGGCATTGAGAGAGGATATCTTGCCATACATGGGAATGCTGACGAGAACGTCACAGTTTTCCCTCACCAGACGGCCCATTCCATCACCCTCGGAACCGATGACGAGACATACAGGGCCGCGAAGATCGGTATCCCAGAGAGCGGACTTGGCATTTGCGTCGGTACCGAAGATCCAAAGACCGCGTTCCCGAAGATTTTTCAGCGCGGTGGGAAGATTGGGAACACGGGCAACGAGCATATGCTCCGCTGCACCCGCGCTGGTCTTGTCCACAATGGCGGTGAGACCGGCGCTGCGGCGTTTCGGAAGGATAACACCATGAGCGCCGACACACTCGGCAGTACGGAGAATGGCGCCAAGGTTATGCGGATCGGTGATCTCATCGCAGACGATGACAAAAGGATCTTCGTTCCTTGATTCCGCAAGGGCCAGAATGTCGTCCGGACTGCAGTATTCACGAACGGCACCCAATGCGATGACGCCCTGATGGGCGCCTGTCGCACTCAAGGTGTCGAGCTTGCGGCGGTCACAGGGGACCACTACCGTACCGGCTTCGCGCGCCAGCGCGGCCAGACGGGACAGCGAACGATCGGCATTTTGGTTCACGATATAAAGTTTATCGATGGGACGGCCGGCACGTAATGCCTCCAGCACGGCGTTTCGTCCCTCGATCAGGCCCTCGCGGTCATTTTCGAAAGGCATGGGTGTTTCCTCGCAAGCTTACAGATAATTCTTCAGAGTATCAACGGCATCCAGACGCTCCCAGGGGAAATCAACATCCAGACGGCCGAAGTGACCGTAGGCCGCGGTCTGACGGTAGATGGGACGGCGCAGGTCAAGTCTGGAAATGATCTGTGCGGGACGGAGATCGAAGTTCTCACGAACGATCTCGGCCAGACGCTCGTCGGAAACGACGCCGGTACCGTAGGAATCCACAAACACGGAAACAGGCTGGGCAACACCGATGGCATAGGCGAGCTCCAGCTGGCAGCGGCGGGCGAGGCCGGCGGCCACGAGGTTCTTGGCAATGTAACGCGCCATGTAAGCCGCGGAACGGTCGACCTTGGAGGGGTCCTTGCCGGAGAAAGCGCCGCCGCCGTGGCTGCCGTAACCGCCGTAGGTGTCAACGATGATCTTACGGCCGGTGAGACCGGAGTCACCGACGGGGCCGCCCACTACGAAGCGTCCGGTCGGGTTGATGAAGATCTGGGTATCGGCATCCATCAGTTCGGCGGGGATAACGGGCTTGATGATGGTTTCGCGGACAGCTTCGCGCAGCTCTTCAACGGGAATTTCGGGCGAGTGCTGCGTGGAAACAACAATGGCGGGAAGACGGACGATTTTTCCGTCTTTGTCATACTGGACAGAGACCTGGCTCTTTCCGTCGGGACGGAGCCAGGGGAGTTCGCCGCTCTTGCGGACCTGCGCAAGACGGTAAGAGAGACGATGGGCCATCGCGATCGGAGCAGGCATGAGTTCCGGGGTCTCATCACAGGCAAAACCGAACATCATGCCCTGGTCGCCGGCACCCTGCTCTGCTTCATCGACGCTGTCATAAGAATGATTGACACCCTGCGCAATATCCGGGCTCTGCTCGTCAATGGAGCTGAGAACGGCACAGGTCTTGTAATCGAAACCGTATTCGGGATGGTCGTAACCGATCTCGCGGACTGTCTGACGGACGATGGCGGGAATGTCAACATAGCAGTTCGTGCTGATCTCACCCATTACCAGGACCATGCCGGTGGTACAGATGGATTCGCAGGCAACGCGGGCCTGAGGATCCTGACCGATGATAGCGTCGAGTACGGCATCGGAGATCTGGTCGCACATTTTATCGGGATGACCCTCGGTGACCGATTCAGAGGTAAAAACATGACCATTGTATTTTTTCATTTTTCAAAGCTTCCTTTCTGAAAATGCAATATTCGGGGAAAACATCTGCGAAGAGTTCAAAACAAAAACGCAAATATCACGATAAAACTTCATTTACATTTTATAATAACACATCCATTTCTTAAATTAAAGAGGGAAAATACATTTAAGCAAAAAAATGACGAAAAACAGAGAGCTTTGTCGCCTCGTCTTATGCTGGGGGACCGGGCGAAAAGTGGCCTGTAATCCGTTGAAACACAAGAAAAAACGACGGAACGGATGAGAAACTGCAGATGAAAGGAATTGCTTGACCAGTTTCCGCATATGGACTATAATAACAATAATTGTCTTGTGTGATTGTGAATAAAATAAAAATCTTCGGAGAAGATCGCGCATCGATACGGGTTTTACCCGCAAAAACGCGGTGGACTTCTATTCTGCACAGGTTTTGGCATTCTCATTTGATGTTTCTCTGTTTTTTGGGGAAAGGAGATTGTTTTGAGAGCATTTATGCGTATGGTGGATCGTTTCTGTGCGAAGCATCCGAACTTTGGGATCCCGAATCTGATGCTCTATGTCGTGATCGGAAACGCTGCGGTGTTTCTGTTTGGCAGCATGGATACCACCGGAATGTTTTATTACTGGCTGGCGCTGAATCCCGCATCTGTACTCAGGGGCGAGGTATGGCGCCTGGTAACCTTTGCGCTGATACCCGAAGCCAGCGGACTTTGGGTCATAATTTTCCTGTACTTCTTTTATTACATCGGCTCGTCGCTGGAACATGCCTGGGGACCGGGGCGGTTTACCCTGTTCTTCATGTCGGGCGTCTTGTTCAACATTCTGTATGCCTTTGTGGTCTATTTTCTCGGCTGGAATGTTTATGTTACCGCGAGCTATATTTACATGTCGATGTTTTTTGCCTTTGCCGCTTTGTATCCGGAACAGCGTGTGCTGCTGTTTTTCTTCATTCCGATCAAAATCAAGTGGCTGGCACTGCTGGACGGAGCGTTCTTTCTCTATGCGGTATTTGTCAATCCCTTCCCGGTCAATCTGCTTCCGCTTGTTGCCATTGCAAACTTCCTTCTTTTCTGCGGCGGAGATCTGTTTTCGGCCCTTCGTCCTTCCTCGGTGCGCTACCGTGCCAATACCGTGAATTTCCGAAGGGAAGCGGCGAAAATCCGGAAAGAACAGAACGCCCGGCCTTATCGGCATAAATGTGCGGTCTGCGGGCGCACCGATACGGATTACCCGGATCTGGAGTTTCGTTATTGTTCCCGCTGCGCGGGATATCATTGCTTCTGTGAGGATCATATCGCCAATCATGTCCATTTCACTGAATAGAATGGGGAAATGATTTATGAGTCGAACTGCTTATAAAACGAGAACGATAAAATCAAATGCGGGTAAGACCCGGGCGAAGCAGAAGAAACGCGGCCGCGCGGTACCGGTCATCGTCCTGTCGCTGCTTCTGTGCATTTTGTCGGTCCTGGTCATCGGACGGCTGCATCTGGATCGTGGAGTGGATATCCCCGAGCCTCCGATCGCGTCGGCCGATAATTCCCCCATGCCTTCCGAACCTGTGACGGAGACCCCGGGAACGGAGCCGTCGGCGGAGGAAACGCCGGCTGTGGAAGAGCCGGAACCGACAGTGACGGAAACGCCGGAACCAACCCCGATTCCGTATGACCCTGCGGCGGTGGATTCAACGGATCCGTCGCATTACATAACCGGGACCGCTGTTATGGTCGCGGGAGAGATCGTTGAGACTTATGAGAGCGAAACGGTACCGGATTTTGGTCTTGGTGAGGATTACAGTGCTCTGCCGGGCGTGATCACTTTCCGCGGAAACAATTTCCGTGATACGGCTTCCTATGGCGTGGCCAACATTCTCGACGGCACCTTCGAAGAAATCTGGACGAAATCCACAGGTACGCTCACGGGTGCGGACGGTTCCGGATGGGGAGGCAACGGCTGGACGGGACAGCCGCTGATCGTCCGGTGGCCGGAAGAAACGAAGCAGCATATGAATATGTACGAGTGGGCACAGGAAAAGGAGTCCCTCGTCGAAGTGATCTATGCATCGATGGATGGCTATGTGTATTTCCTCGATCTGGAGACGGGCGCCGCAACACGTGACAGCCTGTATCTTGGCTATGTATTCAAGGGCGCAGGAGCTTTGGATCCGCGCGGATATCCGATCCTGTATCTTGGAGCCGGAATTGACAGTACCCGCGGCGGTGCGAAGGTATTCGTGATCAGCCTTCTGGATTTTTCTATTCTGTATGAATTCGGCCAGTATGACAGTTTCGCTCTTCGTGCCTGGCATATGTTCGATTCTTCGCCGCTGGTGGATGTGACGACGGATACGCTCGTGTATCCGGGCGAAAACGGCATCCTGTATCTTGCAAGGCTGAATTCCTCCTATGATGCGGAGACAGGTGAACTCAGTCTGGAACCGGAACTCGTCAAGTGGCGGTATTCGGCCAACCGCGGCATGTGGCTTGGCATGGAAGCTTCCGCTGTCTGCTGGCGCGGCCATCTCATCATGCCGGACAACGGCGGAAACCTTATGTGTCTGGATCTGGGAACACTGGAGCTCGAATGGGTCCAGAACGTGCTGGATGACACGAACTGCACACCGGTTCTGGAACTGGAGGACGGGCATCCCTATGTCTATATCAGCACCAGCTTCCATTATGGCTGGCGCTCTTATACTACGGCTGTGATCCCTGTATGGAAGATCGATGCCGTGACCGGAGAGATCGTATGGCAGACGGACTATACCTGTTATACCGTAAAGGACCTGTCCGGCGGTGTGCAGGGATCCCCGGCAATCGGAAAAAACAATGTCTCCGATCTGATCTATTTCCCCATTGCGCGCACGCCTTCCGCAGAGAGCGGCGTTCTGGCGGCGTTTGATAAACAGACCGGTGAGATCGTCTGGGAATACGAGACGCCTTCCTACGGCTGGAGTTCTCCCGTCCTCGTGTATGACGGAAACGGAGACGGCTACATCATCAACTGCAGCTCGCGCGGCGGCGTTTATCTTCTGGACGCCCGGAGCGGTGAACTGCTTGACTCAACAGACCTCGCCAGTACGACGGAAGCCAGTCCTGCCGTCTATGGCAGCACGGTGGTCCTGGGCACTCGTACAAGGGGTATACACGCGTTTAAACTTTCATAATGCACGCCTGAAAAACCCGCGTTTTCGGGTAAAAAATGAAAGCGTCCCGGAAAGGACGGAAGCGCAAAAAAAGACTTGCAATCACTGCGACTCAATGGTATACTCTCTATAGTTGTTTGATTATGGAAGTAATGAAAAGAGTGGGTTGCATCCCACTCTTTTTGTTGAGCGCATAATAAATGTCAGAAAATGGAAGGCAAAACGCTGCGATGAGTAAAATTACGGATACAGTATGGAGCCTTGCGGCACCTGTGGCGGAGAGCCAGGGCTGCGAGATCTGGGATGTAGAGTATGTAAAAGAAGCCGGTACGCGGATATTGCGCGTATATATCGATAAGGCTGCCGGAGTCGGGATCGATGACTGTGAGGCATTCAGCCGTGCGCTGGATCCCATCCTGGACGAAGCGGATCCCATCCCGGAGAGCTATACCTTTGAAGTCAGTTCTGCCGGTGCGGAGAGAACTTTGCGCCGACCGTCTGATTTTTCCCGTTTTATGGGAGAAAATGTAGAGGTAAAATTCTATCGCTTGGTTGACGGGCGCAAAAACTGTGTGGGTAAGCTGCTTGCGTATGATGACGGTGCGGTGACCGTGGCCGTGGGTACGCAGGAACTGCGTTTTGAGAAAGAACAAATTGCGCAGGTTCGCCTGCGGATAGTCTGAGCGGGCTGAAGCCGACGAACGAACCGAAAGGAAGTCACATAGATTATGAACGCTGAATTTTTTGCCGCTATTGAGGATATCGAGCGGGAGAAAAATATTCCGAAGGCCTATATGCTGGATAAGATCAACCAGGCGCTTCTGGCCGCTTTCCGCCGCGACAATCCGGACTGCGCGGATAATGTTGTCGTCCAGAAAACCGTCGTTGAGACGGTGGAGTCTCCGGCCGTGGAGCTTACGGTGGAAGAAGCGCGCCGTTATGCGAAACACCCGGCTCTGGGGGATGTCATAGGTATCCCCGTGGAGACAAAGAAGTTTGGACGTATCGCGGCTCAGGCTGCCAAACAGGTTATTATCCAGGGGATTCGTGAAGCGGAACGGGGTATCACCTATGAGGAGTTTACCTCCAAGGAGCATGAGATCCTGACCGGCGTCGTGTCGCGCGTGGAGCCGCGCAGCGGCAGCGTTTCCATCAAGATCCAGTCCAATTCGGAATACACGGAGGCCATGCTTGCCGCCACCGAACGCATCAAGGGCGAAGAGCTGACCGAAGGCGATCGCGTAAAGGTTTACGTGGTAGAAGTTCGTCGTTCCACCCGCGGTCCGCAGGTTCTCATTTCCCGGACCCATCCCGGCCTTGTAAAGCGCTTGTTCGAGCTGGAAGTGCCGGAGATCTTTGACGGCACGGTGGAGATCCGTTCTATCGCCCGTGAGGCGGGAAGCCGCACGAAGATGGCGGTCTGGTCAAACGATCCGGATGTCGATCCCATCGGCGCCTGTGTCGGTCCGAAGGGCGGACGTGTATCCAGCATCGTTTCGGAACTGGGCGGAGAGAAGATCGATATCGTGAAGTATAGTGAGGATCCCGAACTGTATATCGCAGCGGCGCTTTCGCCCGCAGAAGTGGTTTCGGTCACGCTGCTGGACGAAGGGAAAAACTGCCGGGTAGTTGTGCCTGACGGACAGCTTTCTCTTGCCATCGGCAAGGAAGGCCAGAACGCCCGTCTGGCCGCAAAGCTTACGGGATATAAGATCGACATCAAACCGGAGAGCGAAGCGCAGGAATGATTTCCTGTCCGGATACTCCGGTCGGATATACCCGGCGGCATGAGCCGCCGAATGCGGGGAGGAAACGGGAATGCAGAAGAAGATCCCGATGCGCCAGTGTACAGGCTGCCGTGTGATGAAACCCAAGCGGGAGCTGGTACGGGTGGTACGCTCACCCGAAGGAACGGTCTCGCTGGATTTTCGGGGGAAAAAACCCGGACGGGGAGCCTATGTGTGCCGCGATGCGGAATGTCTGAAGAAAGCGGCCCGGACACGTGCTCTGGAGCGCGCGCTGGAAGTTGAAATTCCGGAAGAGGTTTTTCACCAGCTGCAGGAGCAAATGGAGACCGGGGATGAATAAGGCTCTGCAGTACCTTGGTATTGCGCGAAAGGCCGGATTTCTGGAAACAGGTGCGGATAACTGCGGCAAGGCGGTTCGTGCCGGAAAGGTACGTCTGCTGATGCTGGCGTCCGATGCCTCGGACAATGCCCGGCGTCGGGCGGAGAGTTTCGTGTTCGGACGCAGAACACCGTTCGTGATATTGCCGGCAACCAAGGAAGAATTGACCGCGATCACCGGACGGGTCGGATGTACCGTATTGGCATTTACGGATATTGGATTGGCCAGACATTTTGCCGATGCTCTGGCGCAGGAGAATATGCAGTATGCCGGATTGGCTGCGGATCTGGCAGAAAAAGAAGCAAAAATGCAGCAGCGCGGAAGCGATAAGAGGGTCTGCGGGAAAAACCGCGGACAGGGCAAGAGGAGGAACAGGGTATGAGTTCATTTCAGAAGTACAGAATCCACGAGGTGGCAAAAGATTTTGGCGTCGGTTCCAAGACCATTACGCAGATCATGACCGATTATGTCGCCGCGCCCAAAAATCATATGCAGGTACTTGAAGACCCGGAACTGGACATCATCTTCGAGTTCCTCACCCAGACCAATCAGATCGATAGTCTGGAAGAAGTATTTGCGGTGACGGCACAGCCGGCGGAACCTGCCGAGGCGAAGGCTCCTGCCGCGAAGAAGGATGCCGGAGCACCCGCGCCCGAAGTAGCGGCCCGCAAACCGGAACAGCCGCAGAAGACACAGCAGCGTCAGCAGCAGCCGGCGGCTCCAGCCGTTGAAGCAGCGCCCCGTCCTCAAAAGAAGGTCGTGGAAAAGCGTGTTATCGACACGCGCGGTTCCGCTGCTACGAACCTTTCCAAATTTGATGAGAAGTTTGAGAATATGGCCGGCGAACGCGCTCAGAATATGAAGCGTGGGCGTGAGAAGATCGCCAATAAACAGAAGCAGCGTCAGCAGCAGGCGATGGCCTCCGCCAAGCGTCGTCAGGAGGATCGTGACAAGCTGCAGCGTCTGCAGCTTGAGATCGCGAAGAAGCAGCAGCTGAAGGTCCAGATCCCCGATGAGATCAATGTCGGTGAACTGGCTGCGCGCATGAAGAAGACGGCTGTGGAAGTGATCCGCCATCTGATCAAAATGGGCGTGATGGCTTCCGTGTCGGATGTTATCGACTACGAGACCGCTGCTCTGGTTGCCATGGATCTTGGCTGCAAGGTAGAGCACGAAGTCGTGGTGACGGTGGAAGAGCGCCTGATCGACGATCATGAGGACGCCGAAGAAGATCTCGTTCCGCGTGCTCCCGTCGTTGTGGTTATGGGTCACGTCGACCACGGTAAGACCAGCCTTCTCGACCGTGTCCGTCAGGCCAATGTGGCCGCGGGCGAGGCCGGCGGCATTACCCAGCATATCGGTGCTTATATCGCGGAAGTGGACGGCAGTCCCGTCACTTTCCTGGATACCCCGGGCCATGAGGCCTTTACCTCGATGCGTGCGCGCGGCGCAATGGTTACCGACGTTGCCATCCTTGTCGTGGCGGCGGATGACGGTATCATGCCGCAGACCGTAGAGAGCATTAATCATGCCAAAGCTGCCGGGATCCCCATCGTGGTCGCGATCAACAAAATGGACGTCCAGGGGGCGAACCCGGATCGTATTAAGCAGCAGCTGACGGAGTATGATCTGGTCA
>JAUMXS010000048.1 GCA_030528965.1 Eubacteriales bacterium | reverse complement strand
ACTCCTGGGGCACTGCCGTAAACGTACAGGCCATGGCATTCGGCAACATGGGCGACGACTGCGGCACCGGCGTTGCTTTCACCCGTGACCCCGCCACCGGTGACAATCACCTCTACGGTGAGTTCCTCATGAACGCCCAGGGCGAAGACGTCGTGGCCGGTATCCGTACCCCCCAGACCATCGACCAGCTGCATGAGACCAACCCCGAAGCTTATGAACAGTTTGCCGCCGTGGCCCACAAGCTCGAGCAGCACTACAAGGATATGCAGGACATGGAGTTCACCATTGAAGGCGGCAAGCTCTTCATGCTCCAGACCCGTAACGGCAAGCGCACCGCGCAGGCCGCTATCAAGGTCGCTGTCGACATGGTAAACGAAGGCCTCTGCACCCGCGAAGAAGCTCTCCTCAAGATCGAGCCTCAGACGCTTGATGCTCTGCTCCACCCGATGTTTGATGCCAAGGCTCTGGCGGAAGCCAAGCCCGTTGCCACCGGTCTGGCCGCTTCCCCCGGCGCCGCCTGCGGTGCTGTCTACTTCACCGCCGCGGATGCCAAGGCCGCTTCCAAGAACGGTCCCGTTCTGCTCGTCCGTTCCGAGACCAGCCCCGAGGACATCGAGGGTATGGCCGTTTCTCAGGGCGTCCTCACCGCCACCGGCGGCCGCACCAGCCACGCCGCCGTTGTCGCGCGCGGCATGGGCACCTGCTGTGTCGCTGGCTGCAGCGCCGTTCGCATCCATGAAGAAGAGAAGTACCTCATGATCGATGATATCCGCATCAACGAGGGCGACTTCATGTCTCTGGACGGCTCCACAGGTAATGTCTACATCGGCAAGATCCCCACTGTGGATGCCACCGTTTCCGGTGACTTCGCCACTGTCATGGGCTGGGCCGATGATATCCGCAAGCTCCAGATCCGTACCAATGCCGACACTCCGCACGATGCTGCCGCTGCCGTCAGATTCGGCGCTCAGGGCATCGGTCTGACCCGCACCGAGCATATGTTCTTTGCCGCCGACCGTATCCACATCATGCGTGAGATGATCCTCGCCGACACCGAGGAACTGCGCCGTTCCGCTCTGAGCCAGCTGCTGCCCATCCAGCGCGGTGACTTTGAGGGCATCTACAAAGCCATGGAAGGCCGTCCGGTCAACATCCGTCTGCTGGATCCTCCTCTCCATGAGTTCCTGCCCACCGAGGAAGAAGAGATCCGTTCCCTCGCCCACGATATGGGCCTGTCCTATGAGAAGATCCAGGAGACCATCCACTCCCTGCACGAAGCGAACCCCATGATGGGTCACCGCGGCTGCCGTCTGCCCGTCACTTATCCCGAAATCGCCGAGATGCAGGCCCGCGCCATCATCGAGGCTGCCATCAATGTCAATGCCGAGTGCGGCTACAATATCGTTCCCGAGATCATGATCCCGCTGGTCTGTGAAGTCAACGAACTTCGCTATGTCAAGAAGATCGTCTGCAGCACCGCCGATAAGGTCATCGAAGAAAAGGGCGCCAAGCTCACCTACCGTGTCGGCACCATGATCGAGATCCCGCGCGCCGCCATCACTGCTGACCAGATCGCCACGGAAGCTGAATTCTTCAGCTTCGGTACCAATGACCTCACTCAGATGACCTTCGGCTTCAGCCGTGACGACGCCGGTAAGTTCCTGCCCTCCTACTACGAGAAGAACATCTTCGAGTCCGACCCGTTTGAGAGGCTGGATCAGAACGGCGTAGGCAAGCTGGTGGAAATTGCTGCCCGTCTGGGCCGTTCCACCCGTCCCGACCTGCATCTGGGCATCTGCGGTGAACACGGCGGCGATCCCTCCAGCGTGGAGTTCTGCCACCGCACCGGTCTGGATTATGTGAGCTGCTCTCCCTTCCGCGTGCCCATCGCACGTCTGGCTGCCGCTCATGCGCAGATCAAAAACCCTCGCTGACGATTTAAACACATTATAATCCATCGTCCCAGGAGTCCCCACGTCTCCTGGGACGTTTTATTCCTCTCCCCTGCAAGCGTCCACGTGGCTGAACGTCTGAATTGTACACACGTGTCGGACCGTGAAAAAGGCTGCATCGGGAGAACTTCTGGCAGAACCTGAAACGCTGGTTTTTCTGACATTTTCTTACGAGGCGCTGAAAAAATGACGGCTGATTCTTCCAAAACATATACCCTCACCGTTTCTGAGGGGAAAACAGAAAAAAAGATCACTGCGCAGGGTGGGGAGAGCATTCTCTCTGCCCTGCGCAGCGCGGGTTTTCAGGAACCTGCCGCCCCCTGCGACGGTCTCGGACGCTGCGGTGCCTGTCTGGTGCGCATAACGGGAACCATTAGCCCCCTTTCAGGCGCACACACGTGCCGCACCGTGCAGGATGAAGAACTGCCCGCCTGCCGCTGGAGACCCGCGGGAGACTGCACAATCACGCTCCCGCAGCGGGCCGCCGCCCGGACTCTGATGACCGGTGCGGAAAACATTTCTCCCCGCGGAGAGGGACTGGGTCTCGCCGTGGATATCGGGACCACCACGGTGGCATGTTTCCTGTACGATCTTTCTTCAGGGCGCTTTCTCGGCGCATACGGCGGACGCAGCGCGCAGCGTGCCTTCGGCGCGGATGTGCTTTCCCGGATCCGGCACTGTTCCTCCTCCGACGGACAGGAACAGCTCACTGCACTGATTCGGGAGCAAATCCTTGACCTGGCACAGAAACTGTGCCGCAATACAAACCACCGTACGGAAGACATTCAGCGTGTCTCTATTGCGGGCAATACCACTATGCAGCACATTTTTGCCGGTTTGTCGCCCGTCAGTCTCGGCACGGCTCCCTTTACCCCTCTGAGCCTGTTTGGACTGGAACAGGATGCCTCTGACTTTTTCCCCGGGTTCGCGCCGGGAGCTGTGCTTTATCTCACGCCGGCTCTGGCGGGCTATGTGGGCGGAGATGTCACGGCCGGTCTTTATGCTTCCGGATCAGCGGAGGAAGATGGACTTTGTCTGTACCTCGACATCGGCACGAATGGGGAGATGGGACTGGGCAACAAAAACGGTTTCCTCTGCTGTGCCGCCGCCGCGGGTCCCGCTTTTGAGGGCGCGGAGATCTCCTGCGGTATGGATGCCTCCGACGGGGCTGTGGACCGTGTATATTTGAAAAACGGCATCCCCGTCCCTCACGTTCTGGGCAATGTCCCGGCACGCGGACTCTGCGGAAGCGGTCTCATTGACGCCGCCGCCGCTCTGCTCACCTGCGGGGCCATGACGCCTTCGGGAAGACTTCTTCCCCCGGAAGAAGCGCCGGAAGCTCTGCAGCCTTTCCTGCGGCGGGATGAAAAGGGATTCCCGCGCTTTTATCTGACGGAGGAGGTCTATGTCTCCTCGCAGGATCTGCGGGAACTGCAGCTGGCCAAGGCGGCACTTCGCGCCGGTGCCGAAACGCTTCTCTCCCTATGCGGAAAGAACCCCGAAGATATAGATTCGCTGCTCATAGCCGGTGGCTTCGGCGCCTACATGGATCTGGACAGTGCGCTGCGCATCGGTCTGCTGCCTCCGGTCCCGAAGGACAAGATCCGTCATGTCGGGAATGCCGCCGGCGCCGGTGCCGCACTGGCACTCGATCCGGATAAACGCGCAGAACTGGAAACGTTTTCCGCCTGCTGCAGCTATCATGAACTCTCCGGTTCCGAACTGTTTTCCGAACTGTATCTGGAAAACATGAGCTTTGAAGAGGACGAAGAATGACGACAGAAGAACTCATCGCGCTGGCGCTTGAAAGCGGCTTTGACGCCGCCGCCCCGCTGGATGTCCGCTGCCTGCAGTCTCTGCCGGAAATCCGGGAAATGTGCGCAGCAAACCGCTGTCGAAGCTACAACCTGCGCTGGAGCTGTCCGCCTGCCGTCGGCACACCCGAAGAACTGCAGAAAAAACTCCGTTCTTTCCAATACGCGCTTCTGACACAGACTTTCGGACAACGGGAGGATCCTTTCGACTATCCTTCCATTCAGGCGGCGGAAACCCGTCACAGAGAAAACTTTGAGCGTATGGCCGAGCGTCTGCACATGGTTTTTCCTTCCCTGATGTCCATGGGGGTCGGGCCCTGTCAGCGCTGCAGGGATTGTTCCTGGCCGGATGCTCCCTGCCGCTTCCCCGAAAAGCTCTCCCCGCCCATGGAGGCCTTCGGTCTCTCTGTGAGTGAACTGTGCCGCGCTGCGGGCCTCAGCTATTACCGCGGCCCTGCCGGCATTTGCTTCACCAGCTGTTTTTTGTACAATAAATAAAAAAACGGAACCGCCTCAGAAAAATACTTCTGTGGCGGTTCCGTTTTAAACGATAGGCCTGAGCCTGTGTCGTATCTGAATCAGAACATATGCAGCGAGAAAGTGAGAATGACGAACGCCAGAGCGACCCACTTGGTCATCTTGGCAAGCTTGGCATCCAGAGTCTTGGCATTGCTTTTCGTCATAAAGGTTTCCGCGCCGCCGGCAATGGCACCGGAAAGGCCCGACCGCTTACCGGACTGGAGGATTACAACCAGAATCAGGAAAACAGCGGTGAGAAGCTGAACGATCGTAATAATGAGCTGCAGAGTCTCCATATGGGATACATCCTTTCGGCTGTCTGATTAGTGAGGTTCTGCGCGGGAACATACCGGCAGATCCGTTGTTTTTCAGTGAATAGCGCCAATTATCATACCATGCCGCCATTCGAATTGCAAGTGTTTTTTCCGCAAACTTTGCGCCCGGCGGTTTTTTCCGTCTTTTTTCGATGCTAACGTATCGCAAAACAGGTCTATGCCGCCTCCGATGATGTGGATTTCGATCCAAATGCTTGATGTTTTATGTATTCAGAGGAGATATTTCACGAGAAGCAGCAGGATAACCCCCGGAAAACCCAGAACACCGATGACGATCGCATTGATCCAGTTGACGCCGAGTTCCAGCCCGACCCATGCGCCGAAAAAGTTCAAAACAAACAGCGCCGCAAAGCCCATCAGGGCATTGATCAGGAGCTTGAATGCCCAGCGTATGGGCGTTTTCACTATCCTGATCAGCAGCATCATCAGCAGAATGCCGACTGCCGCCAGCACGATCGTATACAGAAAAGGCATATAATAACACCTCCGCGCTCAATCTATAGTTTGTTTCCAGCGTCGAAGCGCCGCGTCATACCGCGCGAATAGTGCGCTGATTTCCAAAATGCAGGCATCCAGTTCCCCCGGCTCATCGGTCCGGTCAAACACCGCATTCGCATGCATGAGTTCCCCATGCAGTGCGCCCAGCTCCGCCTGCGCCTGCCGCAAAGCAATATGGCGTGCACGTTTTTCTTTCAGTTTCCGAAACATGGCCATCCCTCCACTGCTATTCTATTCCGGGAGGAGCCGCTTTAAACAAGCCGGGAAAATATTTCTTGTTGTATTTTCGTTCGTTTCCGGTCACAATAGAGCCGGACAAAAGAAAACGGCTGGTGGGGCGGCAGAGAGAGAATACGCCGGCGAAAGAGAGAAAAGCCCGAGACCGGTGCCGCGTCTGCCATGTGCAGCAGCGTTCAGGCGAAAGGTCACACACCAGTCGGACGAAGCCTCCTTTCAGTGAGAAAGGAGACCGTCCATGGTTTTCCAAGGTCAAGTATTGGAAGACGCTGTTTTTTTATAAAGTTTTCCGATGCGGCAGAGCCTGTATAAAAACAGGCTCTGTTTTATTTTCAGGCAAAAAGCTGCATTTCGGCATCATAGTTCTCAACACGGGTAAACCTTGCCAGCGTCGGCGCCAGTGTAGGAGCAGATTGCCGAAGGGCCGAAACCAGCAGATCCGGATTAAGCGTCGGCTCCTGTGCGGAGATCAAAGCCTCCACGGCGATCCCTTCCGGCGCTGCGGAGAACCGCAGAGACTGCAGTCCCGTCCGCAGATCAAAGATCCCCTCACCGCGCTTTGTCCTGCGCAGGACCGGCACTTCCGGACGATTAAAGAATTCTTCCAGCGCCGCGAGATCCGGCTGCTCTTCATAGATCCAAAGACCTCGCATCCGCAGCCATTTGAGTCCGACGGATTTCCGTCCGTCCTCATAGGCAGACAGAACGCTTATCCCCTCCGGCATCACGGCTGTCAGTTTTGCGGGAAGGCTCGCCAAATCCACCTCTTCGCGCACGCGGATATCCATAAGGTCACAGAGACTCTCCGCTCCGATGGAGAGGGGCAGAAGCACCGAGATCAGCGCATGGGGATTGAATCCCTCGCTGTAACGAACCGGCACACCGGCACGGTTCAGCGCACGCTGAACCGTCCGCATAAGGTCCAGATGAGAGATATATACCGCACGTCCGGTTTTGGTGAAGCGCAAACGGATCTTATCCATGACAGCACCCTCCCTCAAACTCCGACGCACCGCAGCCGGCACAGCCGGCCCGGCAATCGGGCGAAAGTTCCGAAGCATAAGCACGGTCTCTCTCCCGACGCAGATGATCCTTCCGCACGCCTACATCGATCACATCCCAGGGCAGGATTTCCTCATCCCCGCGCGGTCTCTGGGCATAGGAGGCCAGTTCCAGTCCACAGGCCGCAGCAGCATTCTGCCAGCGCTCATAGGAGAAGCCCTCCGACCAGGACTCCAGCCGGCCGCCGCTGCGCCAGACATGCTCCAGCACATCCGCCAGACGGCGATCCCCGCGTGAGAGGACAGCCTCCACTACGCTGGTCTCCGCGTCATGCCAGTTATAGGTGACGGCTTTGGCGCGCATGTTGCTGCGCAGAAGCGCCACACGCCGCAGGTATTCCTCCGGAGACACCTGTGCCTCCCACTGGAAAGGCGTGTGCGGTTTCGGCACGAAACAGGAGGTGCTCACCGTCACACGCAGACCGCGGTTCCGGTTTCCCGCCGATTCACGCCAGACGTGAACGACCCTGTCGGCAAGCTGTGCGATACCCAATACATCCTCGTCCGTTTCCGTGGGCAGGCCAAGCATAAAGTACAGCTTTACCGTATTCCAGCCGCCGGAAAAGGCCACCCGACAGCTTTCGAGCAGATCCTCTTCCCGTACATTTTTATTGATGGCGTCGCGCAGGCGCTGCGATCCGGCCTCCGGCGCAAAGGTCAGTCCGCTTTTGCGGACCTTCTGTACCCGGTGCATCAGCTCAATGGAGAAGTTGTCTGCCCGCAGAGAAGGCAGGGACAGCCCGATGCTGCGCGGTTCACAGTATTCCAGCAGACCGTCGCACAGTTCGGAAAGCTCCGGATAATCGCTTGTGGAGAGCGAGGAAAGCGTGATCTCCTGATACCCCGACCAGGCCAGGGCTTCCTTGCCCTGTCGGATCAGGGTCTCGGCACTGCGGCGGCGGATGGGTCGGTAAATATGTCCCGCCTGACAGAAACGGCAGCCGCGCGGACAGCCTCGGAACAGTTCCAGCGCGATGCGGTCATGGACGATCTCCGTGCACGGCACAATCGGCCGGGTGGGGAAATAGCTGTTTTCAAAATCCGATACGATACGCTTTCTCACACGAGCCGGAACTCCCTCGGCAGGATGTACGGCCGCAAGGGTACCGTCTTCCTTCCACTCCTGCTCATAGAGCGAAGGCACATACACGCCCTCGATCTGCGCCGCAGCGTGCAGGAATTCCGATTTGCTCCAGCCGGCGTCGCGGGCCTCCCGCAGAAGTTCCAGGACTTCACGGTCGGCCTCTTCCCCTTCGCCCACAACGCAAAGGTCCAGAAAAGGTGCCAGAGGTTCAATGTTGCAGCAGCAGGTACCGCCGGCAAACACAAGCGGCGTAAGTCCGGGACGGTCTGCCGAGCGCAGGGGCAAGCCCATAAGGTCCAGCATATTGAGTACCGTCGTGTACGCCATTTCATATCCGAGCGAAAAGCCCAGCGCGTCAAATTCCGACGCGGGGTCTCCGCTTTCCAGCGCGCAGAGCGGCAAACCCTCCGCACGCATTTGCTCTTCCATATCAAACCAGGGCGCAAAAACACGTTCGCACCACAGCCACGGCAGTTCGTTGAGCAGGCCGTAAAGAATCCGAATGCCGAGATTCGACATGCCAATCTCATAGGTGTCCGGGAAACACAGCGCCATACGCAGTGAGACGTTTTCCCGGCCCTTCACGATCTGTCCGTATTCTCCGCCGACATAGCGTGCAGGCTTCTGCACACGCCGCAGGGCGAGTTCTTTCCTGAGATCCATATTTGTCTCCTCTCTTGCCATGCTGCTGGTATTCTATACTGTTTCGAGCCATTTGACAACGGGTAACCGCATTCTAAAACCGCCCAAGTGGGAGAAAACGGGCAAATATGCTTGCTTTCGAGGCTGAATAGGTGTAAAATTCGTCTCATGGATGCTTTGGCGTTATGTATATTGGAAGATCCCTCCCTGTCCACACTGACCCTGCGGATAGAGGAGGGTTGTTTGCCTGCCTATATTTTGGGTCTGTCCCCCACTCACCGAGCTTTGCTCTGCGCCGCGCTGCGCAAGCAGACCGGCCGGCCGATTTTTGTAATCTCGCCCGATGAAACTGCGGCGCGAAGTATGGCCGGAGATCTGCGGGCACTGCTCGGGGATGCAACGGTACTGCCCGGACGTGAACTCACGCTTTGTTCGGCGGAAACCGTCTCCCGACAGTCCGAACAGATTCGTCTGCGGGTTCTGGATGCGCTGGCCCGGGAGGCATCTCCCGTGACTGTGGCCGCGCTGCCGGGACTCCTGCTCCGCACGCTGCCGCCGGATACTCTGCGGGAAGCCACGCTGACGGTGCAGGATGGTCAGACGATCTCCCCCGAAGAGGTCGAGCAGGCTCTGCTGCGCTGCGGTTACGAACGGGCAGATATGGTCGAAGGCCCCGGACAGTTCTCCCGCCGCGGCGGTATTCTTGACATATTCTCTCCCACCGAGGATAATCCTCTCCGCATTGAGTTCTGGGGGGACACGGTGGATTCCATGGGCTGGTTCGATGTGGAGAGCCAGCGCCGGACAGAAAACGCACAGGAACTGCGGATCCTCCCGGCCGGTGAGTGTCTCCCCGCGCTGGCTGAAGGCGGTGCGCCGGCTCTGGCCGCCGTACTGCGCGAGCGAAGCCGCCGGGCAGGCCGCCGTCAAAACGGCGGGACTTCCTCCACCGCCCTGGCTGAGGACGCGGAACGTCTGGAGAACACCGCCCGCCTTTCCTGTGCGGATCGCTATATGCCGTGGATCTGTCCGCAGTTTGCCACGGCCCTTGATTATATTCCTGCGGACGCTATCGTACTGATCGATCAGCCGCGCCGCATATCGGAACGCGCCGATGAGATGGAAAAACAAATGGCCGAGGATGTACGGCTGTTTGGCGGCGCACCGATCTTTCCCGCCTCTGAAGATATGCTTTCATGGACCTCGTCTGCCAAACAGCTG
>JAUMXS010000047.1:538-9451 GCA_030528965.1 Eubacteriales bacterium | reverse complement strand
CAGGTATTCCGTCACGATCTACCATCAGGCTTCGACCGCTCTCCGGTGACTGTTTAATAATGATTCCTTCCTTGTGTTCGGGATCAATCTCATACACCACAGTAAAGTCATAAAGGGATTTGTATTCCGAATTATTGACCACGGATTCATAGTTGCTGCCAACAAAGTTCGGAAGATTGATCCGAACAGCGACAGAAAAAATATCCTGCAGCCAGTAGTTCCAAAGGAAAACACCCACTGCGATAATAAAGCTCAGAACGCCAAGGAAGCCGGATAACATACTGACTTTTCTGGACCGGCGACGGCGGCGGATATAATTTTCCTTGCTGAGTTCGCCTGTTTTTCCAAGCGGAAGGATCTCAGGAAGGTCTCCGTCATCACCATTTCCATCTGTAGTGCCGGAAACAAGTCCCGTGATGGCAACCGCATTATTCTTCCGGAATTTTTCCAGATCAGCCAGAAGTTCATCAGCGGACTGGTAGCGGGCATTGATATCCGCCTCCATAGCCTTCATAGCAATCGCGCAAAGCTCGGGAGAAACGTCAAGCCCCAGTTCATCGAGCGACGTGGGTACAGCGGAAAGATGCATGAGAGCCACAGCCTCCTCAGCCTCACCCTCAAACGGAAGACGTCCGGAGAGCATCTCATACATGACAACGCCAAGGGAATAAATATCGCTGCGGGCATCCACGGGACCGCCGCGCGCCTGCTCCGGAGAAATATAATGTACCGAACCGATCGTTTCCGACTGTGTCGCAGGTACCTCGGACTGCAGATGAGCGATGCCGAAGTCAGCTACTTTGACGGAACCGTCTTTTACGACCATAATATTATGCGGCTTAATGTCACGGTGAACGATGCCGCGGCTGTGAGCATGGCTGAGAGCCATGGCAATTCGTGTGGAAAAATGCAGAGCCTCTTTCCAACCGAGCGCTCCGCGGCGCTTCATATACTGCTTCAGAGAAATCCCATCGATAAGCTCCATGACGATATACTCCACATCTTCCGTGTGGCTGACATCGTACACAGATACGATATTGGGATGACTGAGCATAGCAACAGCCTGAGACTCCGTCTGAAAACGGCGACGGAATTCCTCATCCTGTGCGTACTCATCCCGCAGGATTTTAACAGCAACATATCGATTCAATCGATGACAACGTGCTTTATAAACGACAGCCATTCCGCCGGTTCCGATAATCTCCAGGAGTTCATATCGGTCGTCCAGCACTTGACCGAGGTATCTGTCCATAGTATCCATAGTCAAGACCATGCCTTTCTAAGCATTTGCATAGAAACCATTCTTACAGATAAAGAGCAACGACAGTAACATTATCCGGTGCTCCACGCTCCATTGCCAGCGCCAGCAGCGCCCGGCAATAAGCCTCCGGATCCGATGAATCCGCCAGAATGCGGATAAACTCTGTCTCCTCGACCAGATTACTCAAGCCGTCCGAACACAGAAGCAGTACGTCACCATCCCGCAGAGTCGGGCGAAACACATCGCATTTTACCTGCTGCTCCACCCCTAGAGCCCTTGTGATCACATTTCGTCTGGGATGAAGTTTCGCAGCCTCAGGGGTTATGGTACCGTTGCGGACCAGATCCTCAACCAATGAGTGGTCCCGGGTAATCCGCTCGGAAAACTCCGTATTTATCAGGTAGGCACGGCTGTCGCCGACATTGACAACAAGAGTTTCCCCTTCAAATCGCAGCACACCAACCAAAGTTGTACCCATGCCCATACAGCCAAAATCGCTGAACGATCGATCATATACTTTGATGTTGGCATAATCAGAACACTCCCGTATCGTTCGGGAAAGATCGCGAACTCCGTCCGGACGCCGGAAGCAGCTCAGGGCATGGGACATAAAGGCCTCCGCCGCAATCCGGCTGGCCACACTTCCTGCCTGGGCGCCGCCCATTCCGTCACAAAGTACCACAGCAGCATTTCCCGTATCCTCCATGATTTCGATACGGAAACAGTCCTGGTTCTCCGTGCGGACTACGCCCCGATCTGTTATACCAAAACCTTTCATCTTTTCCCCCGCTGTCTGAGCTAAACCTGGGCATTCCCGTCATGCAGTACACGACGGCGCAGCTGCCCGCAGGCCGCATCCAAATCACCGCCAAGGCGGCGGCGCACTGTTACGTTTACACCGCTGTCCTGCAGGATCTGTTGAAACCGACGTACGTTTTCCGGCCGGGAGGGTCGGAATTCCCGCTCTTCCACCTGATTAAGCGGAATAAGGTTCACGTGTCCGCCGATCTCCTTCATTCTGCCGGCAAGAAGCCTCGCCTGGGCCTCCGAATCATTGACACCATCGATCATGGCATATTCAAAAGAAATGCGCCGACCGGTTTTTTTCATATATTTTCCGCAGGCTTCCATCAGCGCATCCACACCGCGTCCGCGATTAGCCGGCATAATTCGACTGCGTGTCTCATCATCCGGTGCATGCAGTGAAACAGACAATGTAAGCTGAAGCTGATTATCGGCCAGCCGGTCAAACTTCTCGATCAATCCGCAAGTGGAAAGCGAAATGCGGCGCATTCCGAATCCACGTCCCTTCGGATGATTGATGAGATCCAGAAACCGCATGACATTATCGAAATTATCAAGCGGTTCTCCGATCCCCATAAGGACAATATGCGAAAGAGGTTTTCCGGAGTCACGCTCCGCATACAGGACCTCATCCAGCATCTCCGAAGGAGAAAGTGACCGAACAAGGCCGCCAATGGCAGAGGCGCAGAATGCGCAGCCCTGCCGACACCCCACCTGCGTAGAGATGCAGACCGTATCTCCGTAGGAATACCGCATTACGACAGTCTCGACCGCATTGCCATCATACAGTTCCCAAAGCTGTTTGACCGTTCCGTCACGTGAGGAACTGCGGCGGTCGATTTGATTCGGCGCATAAAGATGACAACGGCTTTTCAAAGTCTCCCGCAGGGAAAGCGGAAGATTCGTCATTTCATCAAAGCTGCCGCATCCGCGAGACAACCAGGAAAAGATCTGTCCGGCACGAAAACCCGGCTGGCCCAGTTCCTTGAGAAAGACTTCCAGCTCCTCCGGAAGCATAGATTTTATATCGCATTTGCCGCAAATTTCAATCATACTTCGCGTTTCCTCATACGACACATGAAAAATCCGTCCGTACCCTCCACATGCGGCCAGAGCCGATGCATCCCGTTAGACACGACATTCCCGTCAGGCAGGGAAAAAGCTTCCGGAACGAAGTCTTCATTATTCCGCAGGAAAGCCTCGATGACAGATTCGTTTTCCTCCGCAGTCACCGTACATGTGGAATAAAGAAGCATTCCGCCGGGACGAACACAGCCGGCCAGCCCACGAAGCAGACGAAGCTGCTCCTCAGGCAAGGCACTGATTTCTTCCGGCTTTCTGCTGCGGATCTCCGGTTTTCTGCGCAAAACGCCGAGTCCGGAACAGGGTACATCCGCAAAAACGAGATCAAACGCTCCTTCGAAAGCGGGATCGGGGTTCCCGGCATCCATGGGATGTGTCGAAATAATATGCAGGCCGAGGCGCTTCGCACCTTCATCGACCAAATGCAGTTTTTTCCCCTGTTTATCGCAGGAAATAATTTCACCTTTGTCACCCATAAGAATGGCTGACAAGAAACTCTTTCCGCCCGGAGCCGCGCATCCATCCAGAACACGCATACCGCTTTTCGGATCAGCCGCCCGAACGGCAAATGCCGCCGCAGCATCCTGCACATAAAACTTTCCGGCACGGAAAGCAGCATTATCTCCGATCGGACCAAGATTTTCCGGAAACAAACTATCCGGAAAACGGGCATCCAGGTTTGACCTGACACCGTCCGCTGCAAGCTCTTTAACCAGAGAATTAATATCCGTTCGCAGACGGTTTACAGTCAGGCACAGAGGAGCTTCCTTGTTGGAAGCCTCTGCAAAGCCAAGGGCGAAATCATACCCGTACCGCTCTGTAAGCTGTTCGCAAAGCACAAGCGGAAGACTATGCCGTACGGAAATATATTTTGCAGTACCGGCTCCCGGCGGCTCGGGAAAAGCTCCCTCTGCCGCGGCTTTGCGTAAAATGGCATTCACCAGCCCGGAAGCTCGGGCACAACCCGCACGCCGAACGAGTTCCACCGATTCTCCCACCGCCGCGGAATCGGGAATGCGGTCCATCAACAGCAGCTGACAAAGGCCGAGATGCAGTGCATTACGAACAGCCGGTTCAAGGCGGCGGCTGCGCACGCTGGACCAGCAGTCGATGGCATAATCACATATGCTCTCGTTTTGCAGCACCGTGCGGCACAGACGCGCGCAAAGCGCTGCATCACGTCGGTCAAGTCCAAATTTCTCCGTCGCCGCAGATAAAGTCTGTGCCGTCCAGGCGCCATGCCGCCGGCAGCGTCCCAGCACATACATAGCAGCCTGCCGCGCCCGCGCGGGCGCGCTCATTACACCTTCAGCGGATGACCGCGCAGATAATCCGCGCTGCTCATCCGCTTTTTGCCCGGGGCCTGCAGTTCTGTGATCAGAAGCGTACTGCCGTCGGCACAGGCAAACTCGATCCCCTCCGAACCGGCAGAAACAATGCTTCCCGGGGCTTTATCCGTCTTATTCTTCGTGTAAGCCGCTCCAAATACACGAAAAACCTTACCTTCCAGTTCCATCGTGGCAACCGGCCAGGGATCCAGTCCGCAAATATGTTTAACGATCTCACGAGGAGTACGGTTCCAGTCAATGGGACTCATGCTCTTATCGAGCATTTTACAGAAAGACACTTTGCTCTCGTCCTGAGGGACAGCCACTGCCGTACCCTCCCCGATAGCACGGACAGTATCGACAAGAAGATCTGCGCCCATAATCATGAGCCGATCAAACAGTTCGCCTGCTGTCTCAAATTCTCCAATCTCAGTCTCGGTCGAAGAAATCACCGCGCCGCTGTCCAGAGCGGCTTCCATATATTGAATAGAGACGCCCGTGGTCTTGTCCCCATTGAGGACCGCCCATTGAATGGGCGCACTTCCGCGGTACTTGGGAAGAAGTGATGCATGGACATTGATACTGCCCAAACGTGCAACACGCAGGAAATCCTCCGGAAGGATTTTTCCATAAGCAACGACTACAAGAAGGTCGGGAGCAATATCTCTCAGGAGCTCCGTAGCCTTGCCGTCCCTCAGGGTTGCCGGCTGATAGACGGGAATACCACGCTCAACGGCTAAAGCCTTCACAGGAGATGGTTCCAGCCGCATTCCGCGACCGCGGGGCCGATCCGGCTGCGTAAACACTGCCACCACATCATAGCCGCTATCCAACAGGCCGCGAAGGGAGGCCGCGCCAAAATCCGGCGTTCCCATAAAAACGATCCGCATAGACTCAGTCGTCCTCCTCATACTCCTCGTCATCTTCACTCATGGCTTCCAGTTCTTCATCTGTGAGGATCCGCTCCGCCACTTCCAGGAACAGATGACCATCCAGATGATCCAGCTCATGGCAGAAAGCACGAGCGGTCAAACCTTCACCGTCGACCGTGAACTCATTTCCATATCGATCAAAGGCTTTTACGGTCACCTTCTCGGGCCGCTTCACCTGACCGAATACGCCCGGAACACTCAGGCAACCTTCGGGGCCATCCTGTTCACCTTCTGTCGCGATAATGGTCGGGTTAACCATCTCAATGACATAAGGTTCTTCATCATCAGAAACGTTAGTTTCCAATACAACGACAGCACGACGCAGAACCCCGACCTGCGGTGCAGCCAGACCAACACCGCCGGAATCAATAAGTGTATCCTGCAGATCATCCATCAGCGTATGCAGATGATCATTAAAATCCGTATAAGGACGGCAGCGCTTCGTCAGCACTTCATCGCCTTTTTTTCTAATCTCTCTAAGAGACATTTCTTTCAATTCCTCTTTCAGTCATATGGATTATTGTCCGCATAGACAGAGACACCCCGGAACGCTCCGGACGTATTATAATGAGACAAAATATTGCTGATAAGACTGCGGATCTTCTGATCGCTTTGGCACAGCAAGCTAACGCGATAACGAAAACGATTATTGACTCGCACGACCGGAAGCGGCGCCGGGCCCAGCACCTGCACTCCAAGAGTATCTTTCAGTTCACGCAGCAAAATCGAGCGAATCTCCGAACAGCAGCGCAGAACCAATGCTTCATCCAGTCCGGACGCTGTCAGTGCAAAAATTTCCGTTATGGGAGGAGATTTCTGCGCGAGACGGAGTTCCAGTTCAGATGCGTAAAACCCTTCGTAATCCTGTGCAGCAGCCTGCCGGATCACCTGATTGTCCGGCGTAAAAGACTGAATGATTGCTCGACCCGGATGCTTCCCACGCCCGGAACGGCCAATGACCTGCGTCAAAAGCGAAAATGTTCGCTCAGAGGCACGATAATCCCCGCAGTAAAGGCTTTGATCCGCTGAAATAACGCCCACAAGCGTTACATTCTCAAAATCCAAACCCTTTGTAATCATCTGCGTTCCAACCAGGATCGGAATATTCTCCTTCTGAAACCGTTCCAATATAGCAGCATGCGAACCGACCGGCTGAACGGAATCCGTATCCATTCTAAGGATCTCTTTTCCGGGAAACAGTTCCTGCAGATCCGTTTCAACTTTCTGTGTTCCAACCCCAATATAGTTTAACCGCCCCCCGCATTCGGGACAAACCTCGGCAGCATGGCTGCTATGGCCGCAGTAATGGCAAAGCAGACGACGGGTTGCACTGTGCCACGTCAGACTGACACTGCAGTTGGGACATGCATAAACAAAACCGCACTCTCCGCAGGTAATAAACTTGGATGCACCGCGTCGATTTAAAAAGAGAATACTCTGTTCTCCGCGCGACATCGTTTCTTCCAGCGCATCTTTTAGACAGCTGCTGATGCTGCTGCCGTTTCCCCTGCGCAGTTCTTCCTTCATGTCCACGATTTCGACAGATGGAAGGCTTTGTCTGTTAAATCTGGCCGGCAGCGTATAGTACGCATAAGCACCGATCTGCGCACGATATCGGCTGTCGATATCCGGAGTCGCGGACCCAAGGATCAAAAACTTGTTGTATCTGGCGCATCGGTATTTTGCTACATCGCGCGCATGGTAGCGGGGTACATTCTCCGATTTATAGGTGTACTCCTGCTCTTCGTCAATGATAATCACGCCGAGATTCTCAACAGGAGCAAAAACCGCACTTCGTGTACCGATCACAAGATGCGCTTTTCCGGCTCGGATCCGCTTCCACTCGTCATATCTCTCGCCGATCGCCAGAGAACTGTGCAGCACAGCGATCTCATCGCCAAAATAGGAAGAAAACGTCCTCAGCATCTGCGGCGTCAGAGAAATTTCCGGCACCAGAAGAATAGCGCTTTGTCCATTTCGGAGAACACGGTCAATTAAACGAATATAAACTGCAGTTTTTCCGCTTCCCGTAACACCAAACAGGAGACCCGCACCGGTCCGGTTTCCGTTGACATGGCGCAGAAGACCTTCATAAGCCTGATGCTGATCTTCATTTAAAACGGGAAGTTCCTGCTTCTCTCCAAAGGTATATACGGGACGGCGAAAGACTTCTTCCGCACAGCGCTGTAAAACACCGGCTTCGGTCAGTGCGCGAATGCTCTGCGATGAAGCGCCGGTGAAGTAACCGATCTCTTTCGCCGAAGCTCGTCCAACGGAGCTGAGAAGTTCAAGAACAGCCGCCTGCACAGGAGCACGGCGTTTTTTTTGAACGGCATACTCCAATGCTTCTTCTGCAGATACAGCCAGGGTATACATCTGTTCCTGTTTGTCCCCAACGCGGCGTTTTCCTTTGCTGTTCTCCGTAAGAACGCCTTTTTTGACCAAGGCGGAAACAGCACGAGTCGGATCGCCGTCCAAAGCGTCCTGGATTTCCCGGAGCGTACATGCCGTGCCATCCCGTGCATACATAAAGTCCAGAACAGCCCGCATCATCGCGGAATGACCGGCTTCTCTGTAGGCTTGTTCAAGACCAACCTCCGGATCGATCCCGTAGGTGGTGATCATGGAATACCACAATCCAGCCGGCAGCATGGCACGTACCGAATCATATACCGTGCAGAAATAACGTTCTCGCATCCAGACGGCCAGCTGAATAAACTCCGCCGAGAGAACAGGCTCATCGTCCAGAACGGCATCAATGGCTTTCAGGGGGCGATCATTCTGATCCGTATTCCTTCCAACTGCAAGGATCAGGCCTTCGGCCCGACGATTACCGCGGGAAAAAGGAACAAGGACCCGAACGCCGGGGACGGCTTTTTCCCGAAGCTTTTCCGGCACGAGATAGGTATAGGGTCGGTCGATCCAATATGTGGCGGCACTGACCGCCACTCGAACAACGATCGGACAGCGATTTGCCGCCGAATCGTCAATTATCTGTTCAGTCATCCTTCCGGATGACGAGCTGTCCGGAATACACCTCGTCAATCGCAGAGGTTACGGGCTTCTTATCCAGAGATTCTCCCGCTTCCTCGGCATCGGTAGCGATCTGCCGGGCTCGACGGGCAACAAGATTCACAAGCAGATAATGACTTCCTACTTTTTCTACGAGATCAGCCATAGGCGGATACAGCATCATGCTTCATACACCTCACAAATGATATTGCTGCGCAGTTTGGCGCGGCATTGTTCTGCCGTCAGTACGGCAGAAAGTTCTCCGGCAGCTTCTGCCGGGTCATCATTGACAATAATATAATCGTATCTGTCAGCGAGAAGGATCTCCTCCCTCGCTTTTTCCAGACGACGGCAAATACGATCCTCGGAATCGGTACCCCGTCCGCGAAGGCGACGTTCCAATTCCGCAGCAGACGGCGGCGTCAGAAACACCAGCACCGCATCGGGTTCGGATTCCCGTACCTGTTGCGCTCCCTGGACTTCGATATCCAGG
>JAUMXS010000047.1:0-528 GCA_030528965.1 Eubacteriales bacterium | reverse complement strand
GATCCCTTTCTCAAGCTGCTCCCGCACGGGGCCACGCGGAGTTCCGTACATATTTCCGACGTACTCCGCATGTTCCAGCAGCTCACCGTCTTCGATCATTCTGCAAAACTGTTCACGATCGACGAAATGGTAATTCACGCCGTTTGTCTCTCCCTCACGCGGAGCACGCGTTGTTGCCGAAACAGAAAATGCCACATCGCGGCGCAGTCCCATAAGATGACGGATAACGGTCGATTTTCCGACGCCGGAAGGGCCGGATACAACAATAATACGTCCTTTTTTACTCCACATCTTCTTCAGCCTCCGGCATCATATCGCCCTTTCCGGTCATACGGGTCCCAACGGTCTCCGGCTGCAGTGCCGAAAGAATAACGTGTCCGCTGTCCATGATGATCACAGCGCGGGTCCGACGTCCGTAAGTAGCATCGATCAGAGTGCCTCTGTCCCGGACATCCTGAATAATACGTTTGATGGGAGCCGAATCCGGGCTGACAATCGCCACCAGACGGGATGACGATACCAGATTAC
>JAUMXS010000144.1 GCA_030528965.1 Eubacteriales bacterium | reverse complement strand
TCCAGCTGCTCCTTCGTATACGGCGCGCCCTGCGCCGCCAAACGTGACAGCGAGTAGGCATAATCGCCCACCCGGGATATGAACCCCGCCGTCTGTTCCAGTTCCTGCGTCGACAGCGGCAGTACACCCAGACTCATCTGTGCCGTCATCGCCTTTCCGAAAATCTCCGTGCAGACGGCGGAGATCATCGTGGGCGACGTCGCATACTGTGCCTTCTGCAGGGCGGTGTCCAGACCCGATACACTCGTGCACAGCTCCGAAAATGCCCGCTGATACCCGGCGTCCGCCATACGGCGGTAATCCTCCGCACGGTTATACTGATAGACCGATACGGCTCCCAACGCAATAACCGCTGCCGTCAGCAGCGTTATGATCCTGTTGGCAGTACGTTTTTTCATAAAACGATGTCCTTTCTCATATAATAACTTCCTGTTTCCTCATTAAAAATAAAATGACCTGTCCGGATTATCTTGCCCGGACAGGCCGTTTTTGATTTGCAGAAAGTTTTGTAAAAAGATTCGTCTTATGCTGCCGGCGATGCGTCCGGCTCCGCCGTTTCAGGCGCGAACGCCTCCGGTTTTCGTATAAACCATAAATTCAGGTCCACGTCCCCTTCCACGCCGGGGATCCGGCCGGAGATGCTGTATTGCCAGATGCTGTGCGCATAATGGAAATCCGGAGCCGTTCCCAGCGCCCCGACCCACAGCGGCATGTCCGTCAGACGGTCAAGCTCATAGACAAAATAGCCCAGCCGACGGTACAGATACAGTCCCGCTTCATACCCCGCCGCTTCCACCGTCTCACGAAATGCAAGACAGCAGTCCGTGACCGTCTGCCCATCCACCTGCGCCGTGCGCGCGTCGGGACCGATCTCCTCCCAGTCATAATAGATCGGGAGATCCAGACTCTGTCCATCCAGAAGCTCCAGCAAAAACTCGGCCTCCCCGCGGGCTTCGTCCGCATTCACTGCCTGAGAAAAGAAATAACAGCCGACCATGAGTCCCGCTTCCCGCGCACCTTCCAGATTCCTGCGGAACCACGGATCCTCAAACAGTCCGCCCTCCGTCCAGCCGCGATACCCGGCGCGGAGTATGGCAAAATCCACTCCCGCTTCGGCCGCCGCCGTCCAGTCGATCTCGTGCTGATGCTCGGATACGTCTATGCCGCGCAGGGCAAGGTAATCCGTGCCCAGATATGTAAGGCTTCCGTCTTCTAAAACGGAAAAATCCTCCGCCGCATAGTCGTTCAGCGGAAATCCCTCCGCCGGGCGGATCCAATATGTCCCGCCCGCACCGTCGGATACCTGTACCATTCCCTCATGGGGATCCGGCGTCCCGGCAGGCGCGCCGTCACAGGCTGTCAGGATCAGGGATATAATCAAATACAATATGATAAACCATCTTTTTCCGGGATGCAAAAAACGCATGGGAGATCCTCCGTCAGGGGGCATGATTCGGCCTCGTTCCGCGCCTAATCCTCATCTTCTTCGGGAAATCGGCAGGAGGCCTGCTCCAAGAGAACCGTAAACCGGCATCTTTTTTGCAAACTTTGCGCGAATTCGAAGCGCATCGCGCGTTCCAGACGGTTCAGCCCGCGTCCGATCGTACGGCTCACCGTGGAGGTCGCGACCCCGTACTTCCGCGCAATGTCGGGCATCGTCATCTGCCGCACATAGTATAACCAAATATACTGCCGCTGGCAAGGCGTCAGTTCATACTCGAGCGCCCGCACGAATCTCCCCAGGCGCGTCGAGCCTGCCGCAGACTCCCGAAGGAGCCGGCGCAGGGTCTGATATTCCTCCTCCCGCTGTTCAGGGGTCAGTCGTTTCATGCGCAAGCTCCTCGTCGTGATAATAATCCCGGAGATACTGTCCGATGGCATGTGTCTCGTCGGCCATCGCCTGCAGGATCGTCAGGCGCCGCCGCAGAAGCAGACGGTCACACTCCCGGAGTTCTTCGTTTTTCAGCCGCTCATGCAGTTCATGCCATCGCGCCCGGCAAATTCGGCTGTTTTCAAGGTAAGATAGTCCAAGTTCCTGGATCGTCATCATATGTACTCCTCTTGATCCGTTTTGCAACGGGTTGTTTTTTATTGTTTTTGGCCTTTCGGATAGAAATTTATGTTGACAAAACCGTATGCCTTTGGTATTATGTTTGGGCTGGCTCCTGCTGGTGTAGCTCAGTCGGTAGAGCAGCTGATTTGTAATCAGCAGGTCGGGGGT
>JAUMXS010000143.1 GCA_030528965.1 Eubacteriales bacterium | reverse complement strand
TACAGGACAAGTAATCAAAGTATCTGGTGGAAAGGCTTTGTAAATTCCAATTTATCGAGCTGTTTGACCCGTTAGAATCCCCCGATCTGTTTCATACTGCGATCACAAAATCCTTCACACGAACCTGTGGAGGATTTTTGCTCTTCCCTGTTCACTATTGCCTTCCGCCGCTTTCGGGATCGGGGCAGGAAATCAGTAACACTGAACAGAGAAGATGTTTCCTCCGCCGGATAATCCGGCTCCTTTTCAAGTCGTCCTTGAGAATTCTTTCGCGTCATAGTATAATGGACCATCCCCTGTGCGGGATGCTTTTTTCAAAACCGAATTCTTCAAGGGGGCTGTACTCATGCTGCATTTCAGAAAAGCCACGGAAAATGACATAAACGGCATTGAACAGATCTATTCCGAGATCCACGACTATGAGGAACAGGGCCTGCTGACGACCGGCTGGAAGCGCGGGATCTATCCCACTCGCGAAACCGCCGAGGCGGGCGTCAAACGGCAGGATATGTATATCGCCGAACTTGACCATCAGCTGATCGCTGCCGCTGTTATCAATCAGGAACAGCTCGATTCCTATAAGGACGTGAACTGGAAATCCGACGCACCCGACGATGAAGTCATGGTCCTGCATACGCTTGTCCTCTCCCCGAAATTCTTCGGCCAGGGCCTCGGGACCGCTTTCGTGCTCTTCTTCGAACAGCTCGCTTTTACCGAAAATTGCCGGTATCTCAGACTGGACACCAACGCCAGAAACGAGAAAGCCCGCTCGCTCTATAAACGCTTCGGCTATACCGAAGCCGGCATCGTCCCCTGCACCTTCCAGGGGCTCGAGAATATCCAACTCGTTTTGCTGGAAAAGGAACTCAATATGCACTGTGCCGGTATGTAAAACCCGGGCTTCCCCGGCAATGACACCGCGCTCACTTCCGCCGTTTCTTCGGGCCGGTGCGGTATATCCGTCCCGTAAAATATTTCTATTTCATCAGGAAAAGAGGTTTTTATCATGAAAAAACGATTTCTCTGCATGCTGCTTGGCATCCTCATGCTTTCCTCCGCTCTTTCACCCGCGGCAGGAGCCGACGGAAACTCCTTGTCTGTCCCTGATCCTTACACCGGCGGTGACTGCTGCCTGCTGACCGGCTCCATCGAGGAATCCGTCATCGATACGATCTTCATTCTCGGCCAGGCGAGCAGCTCTTCCTATCCTCTGTTCACCTGCAGCGCCGGAACGACTCTGACCGTCCCCGAGGACTACAGTGACGGCAGCATCCGCTGCCATTACACCGTCGTCCTGACCCGCCACGATTTCGATGACGAAGGAAATACGGACTGGACCCACGCTGAGGAATACTGGGATTCTGCCCTTTCCTTCACCGCCGAGGACGGCCCCGTCACTCTGCCCGACGGTTCCTTCACCCTCGAGATCATCCGCGAGAGCATCCCCATCAACACTCCCGTCAGTGCCGTCGGCGTTGATACGGTCGCTGTCTGCTTCCTGCGCGTCGGATTGGGCTTCAATGTCTCCAATCCCTTCACCGATGTCGTTGACACCAGCTATTACTTTGCTCCGGTCCTGTGGGCCGTAAACCGCGGCATTACAAACGGTACTTCGGCCACGACCTTCTCTCCGAATGATACCTGCACCCGCGCCCAGATCATCACTTTCCTGTACCGCGCCGCCGGTTCTCCCGCTCCCGCAAAAGAATCCGAGATCACCGATGTGGCCGCTTCCGCTTACTACTACCCGGCTGTTCAGTGGGCTGCGGAAAACGGTATGTTTGACGGACAGACCTTTGAGCCCAATGCGCCCTGCACCCGTCTGATGGCCGTCGATTTCATCTGGAAGGCTGCCGGTTCCCCCGCTGCTGCGGCCAGCGGCTTTTCCGATATCTCCGACAACGGCGCTGTAAACTGGGCCGTCGAGGCCGGCGTCACAAACGGCACCTCGACTACCACTTTCTCTCCGGAAAACATCTGCACCCGTGCCCAGATCGTGACATTCCTGTACCGCGCCTTTGTGTGACGCTCTGCGGACCGTTCTGCTTATCTTCACAAGCCGGCATGCTTCCTTCGAAGCCTGCCGGCTTCTTGTTTTCACGCTTTTATTCTTTTACATGTATACTGCGCTTTCCGGCTCCGGGTTTCCCGTACAGGTTCTTTCACTTCCAAACGGGAGCCGATCATGCCTGATGCGAATACCGGTTTTCCGTACTTTCAGGAATTGCGATCTCCCTTTCGGGAGACCGCAATTTTTGTTTTTCCGGCGTCGTTTCACTGCCGGGCTT
>JAUMXS010000046.1 GCA_030528965.1 Eubacteriales bacterium | reverse complement strand
CGGCGAACTCATTCAGGGAAGCGTCTCCGCAGACCGCCGTGATATCGAAGCCTTTTTTACCGCCCGGCGCTTCTGATCTTTCCCCCGTGCACCGGTGAATTTTTCCATAACATCAGCGCATTCTACCAAACGAAAGGAGGAGACCGGACATGCGTCTTTTCGTGGCTGTCCCGTTTCCGACAGGCATCCGGCGCGGCCTTCTGACCGCGGTGGAAGGCCTGCGCGCCCAATCGCAGGCATATCAGCGCCAGTCCCGCAGGGCTCTGCCCCGCCCCAGCTTTACGCAGGCGGATAATCTTCACATGACCCTTGCCTTTATCGGCGAGACAGAGCGTGAGGCCGACGCCCGCGCCGCGCTGGAAGAAGCCGTTCTGCCGCCGGTTTTCTCCCTGACGATAGACGGTAAACTCGGCCGCTTCGGTGATCTTTACTGGGTCGGCACGGAGGACTGCCCCGCGCTCGGGGAGCTTGCCGATGCTGTGCGCAGTTCTCTTCTGAAGCACGGCTTCCATATCGACACCAAACCCTTCCGTCCGCATATCACCCTGGCCCGCCGGCTGGAACTGCCCGCGCCCCCGCAGATCACGGTCCCGCGGATGACCATGACCGTCTCGCGCGCCGCGCTCATGCTCTCCGACCGTCCCAACGGCCGCCTGCGCTATACCGAACTCAGCAGCGTCTGTCTTCCGGACGCGTAAATATATACCCCATATCCCGCGGCGTACTCTGCCGCGCCGGAGGTGCATAGAATTTATGAATCAGAAACATACCGTCCCCCTGCATACCCTTGTGGACGAACTGGATCTCATCGTCTGCCATCCCTCATCCGAATATGAAAAGATCCTCCTCGGCAATCAGGACGTAAACCGCCCCGCCCTCCAGTTCGCCGGTTTTTACGATTACTTTGACCCCGATCGTGTGCAGATCGTCGGCAAGGTCGAGATGACATACCTTGCCAGTCTTTCTCCGGAACGCCGCCGTGAGGCTATCAGCACCCTGTTCGAGCGGCATCCGGTAGCCATCATCCTCGCCCATCACATGGACCCCTCCGAGGAATTCATGGAGGCGGCGCAAAAGTACAATATCCCGCTGCTCCGTTCCGCACTGAACACCAGTGAACTGCTGGCACAGGTCGTTATCCAGCTCCGCCAGCACCTGGCCCCGCGCATCACCATGCACGGTGTTCTCATGGAGATCCACGGCGAAGGCGTCCTCATTACCGGCGACAGCGGTATCGGCAAGAGCGAGACCGCCATGGCTCTCCTCAAACGCGGTCACCGTCTTATCGCCGATGACGCCGTTGAGATTAAGCGCATCTCCCATAACTCCCTCATCGGCAGCGCGCCGGAACTCATCCGGTACTTCATGGAGCTGCGCGGTATTGGTGTGATCGATGCCCGCCATATTTTCGGCATCGGCGCGGTCAAACCGGAACAGTATATCGATCTTGTCGTACATTTCGAGCTGTGGGATGACAAAAAAGCCTATGACCGTCTGGGTCTGGACCCCGAATACACGGAGATTCTGGATGTAAAACTGCCTTATAACTGCATCCCTGTCCGGCCCGGCCGGAACCTGGGCGCCATCCTCGAACTGGCCGCCATGAACAACCGTGAAAAGAAAATGGGTTACAATGCAGCGCGCGCTCTGGTGGAACGCCATGACAAGATGCTGCTCGAAGGTGAATTCTAACGTTTTGTGCAAACATGGGAGGTCTTATGACGAATCACCCCGAAACACTGCTCCGCGAGATCCGGCAGACTCTGCCCGGGCTGCCGCTTTGGACGGAGGAACCTCTTGCCGATCACTGTTCCTTCCGTATCGGAGGCCCCTGCACGGCACTTGCCGCGCCGCGGGATCCGGAGGAAACGGAAGCTCTCTGCCGTATTCTCCGCAGCGCCGGAGAACGCCCTGTCATCATCGGAAACGGCAGCAATCTGCTCATCGATGATGCTCCGCTTCCCTATTTTGTTCTGAAACTGGCCGACGGCATGTCGGCGGCCGAAGTACGGGACGATTGCCGGCTCGAGGCCCGGTGCGGTATCGCTCTTGCACGGCTGGCCGTTCTGGCAGCAAACCACGGTCTCACCGGTCTGGAATTCGCGCACGGTATCCCCGGCACGCTCGGAGGCGCCGTTCTCATGAATGCCGGTGCTTACGGCGGCGAAATAAAGGACGTTTTGGTTTCTGCCCGCTGGCTGGATGCGGATCTGGAACTCCGCGAGGCTCCGATATCCGAACTGGACATGACATACCGTCACAGCCGGTTTTCGGAAGGCAGCGGCGACGTGATCCTCTCCGCCGTTCTGCAGCTGCGCCCCGGCGACCCGGACGAGATCACCGCACAAATGCGCGAACTGGCTGCCAAACGCCGCGCATCCCAGCCCCTTGAACTCCCCTCCGCCGGCAGCACCTTCAAGCGTCCCGCGAACGGCTACGCCGCTGCGCTGATCGATCAGGCCGGCCTCAAGGGCTACACCGTCGGCCGCGCTGCCGTCAGCGAGAAACACGCCGGCTTCGTCGTAAACCTCGGCGGCGCCCGTTATGACGACGTCCGCCGCGTGATGGCGCACGTTCAGGAAGAAGTCTTCCGTCAGTTCGGCATCCAGCTCGAACCGGAAGTGCGCATCCTCACCGCTCAATCCCGCGGTATGCTCTGATTTCGGAGCTGCTTCCCCAAATATGCCGCCGTCATCCCGAAAGATGCGGGCTGTCAATACGGCGCGCACGGCGACCATAGCCGTTTCGTTCTCTGAACCATCACCGATAGAGCCATCCGGAAAAGTTCTCTCCTCTTTTCCGGATGGCTTTTTCACACCGGAAACGACATCGTCAACCGGATCCTTTCGTGTTTTCCTCTTCGGTCCCGTGTCACGGAAAAGAAGCCCGCCGGAACGGAAAATCCCCTGAAAACAGGGGCATTCTTTGTCGAAAGGCTGTATGCGGATATCTTGTAAAATGAGGATGGATGTGATATAGTAGATGTTTAGAAGTGCAGGCATGAAAAATAAACCACGCCTTCGGTCGGAGGAAACGATATGATCTCAGAACGTATGAAAAAACTTGTGGGAGGCAGCAGTGCCATCCGGGCCATGTTCGAAGAGGGCAATCGTCTTGCTGCTCTCTACGGCAGAGAAAATGTCTATGATTTTTCTCTCGGCAATCCCAATTTTCCCGCACCTGAAAAAGTGCAGAAAGCCATTGTGGACGTCCTTTCCGAGGAGGAAAGCACCTTTGTCCACGGCTATATGCCGAACGCCGGTTTCCCCGACGTCCGTGCCGCCGTCGCTGCGGACCTCAACACCCGTTACGGAACAAATTACAGCGCCGATAACGTCCTTATGACCGTCGGTGCGGCCGGCGGCCTCAACACCATCCTCTGCACGATCCTGAACCCCGGCGACGAGGTCCTCACCATCTCTCCCTACTTCGTGGAATACGGCAATTACGTCACAAATCACGGCGGCGTCCTGCGGGCCGTCCCCTCTCTGGAAGGCAGTTTCCTTCCCGATCTCGACGCGCTCGCCGAGGCCATCGGGCCGCGTACCCGCGCCGTTCTCATCAACAATCCGAATAACCCCACCGGCGTGGTCTATGACAGGGATACCTGCTCCGCTCTCGGTGCGATGCTCGAACGCCGGTCCAAAGAACTTGGCATCGAGATCTGCCTGCTCTCCGACGAGCCCTACCGTGAGCTCTGCTACGACGGCACCGAAGTGCCCTGGCTCCCGTCCTGCTACAAAAACACCGTCGTCTGCTATTCCTGGTCGAAATCTCTTTCCCTCCCCGGTGAGCGTATCGGCTACCTGCTCATCCCCTCGGAGATGGACGGATTCAGCGACGTCTGGTCCGCCGCATGCATCGCCAACCGTATGCTCGGTTTCGTCAACGCCCCTTCGCTCATGCAGCGTGCCGTGGCCCGCTGTCTGGATGCCAAAGCCGATGTGGATGCCTATGATAAAAACCGCAAGCTCCTTTACGGCAAACTGACCGAGCTCGGCTTCTCCTGTGTCTATCCCCGCGGCGCTTTCTATCTGTGGATGAAAGCCCCCGGCGGCGACGATAAGGCCTTTTCCGATAAGGCCAAGGCCTACAACCTTCTGCTGGTACCCGGCAGCTCTTTCGCCGGTCCCGGCTGGGTCCGTATGGCTTATTGCGTGTCCCCCGATATGATCGAACGCAGCTTGCCCGCCTTTGCTAAACTCGCCGAAGAATGCGGGCTGCATGCAGTCTGAAAGGAGATTTCCTCATGGACGAAAACGTAAAGAAAAAAGTAATGCTGTCCGGTATCCAGCCCTCCGGCGACCTGACCCTGGGCTCCTATCTGGGCGCTATCAAAAACTGGACCGAACTCGCGGACCAGTATGACTGTTACTACTTCATGGCGGATCTCCACGCCATCACCGTCCGCCAGAATCCCGCGGACCTGCGCCGCCGCACGCTGGCTCAGATGGCACAGTATATCGCCGCCGGTCTCGACCCGGAAAAAAACGTGCTCTTCATCCAGAGCCATGTCCCCGCTCATGCGCAGCTTGGCTGGGTCATCAACTGCTATACCATGTTCGGCGAACTGTCCCGCATGACCCAATTCAAGGATAAAAGTGCCAAAAATGCCGAAAATATCAACGGCGGTCTCTTTACTTATCCCGCACTCATGGCGGCCGATATTCTCCTGTATCAGGCGGACTATGTCCCCGTCGGCGGAGACCAGAAACAGCACGTCGAACTCGCGCGCAACGTGGCCGAGCGTTTCAACGGTGTGTACGGTGATGTGTTCCGCATTCCGGAACCCTATATCCCCAAAGTCGGTGCGCGTATCATGAGCCTCACGTCTCCGGAGAACAAAATGTCCAAATCCGACCGTGATCCCAACGGCTGCGTCTACCTCATGGAAAAGCCGGAGGATATCATGCGCAAGTTCAAGCGCGCCGTTACCGACTCCGACACGGAAAACTGCGTTCGCTATGACCCCGCCGCGAAGCCCGGCGTTTCGAACCTCATCCAGATCTACGCCGCCATCACGGAAAAATCCATCCCCGAAGTGGAAAACGAGTTTGTCGGCTGCGGCTACGGTGTCTTTAAACCCCGCGTCGGCGAAGCCGTCGTGGAATGCCTGCGCCCCGTGCGTGAGGAAGCCGAACGCCTGCTGCGCGACAAAGCCTATCTCTCGGAAGTCTGCCGCACCGGTGCGGAACGCGCCGGATACACGGCGAATCGTACGCTTCGTAAAGTCTATAAAAAAGTCGGATTCGTCATCTGAGTTTTCAAAGAGAAATCGTCCCCCGTTCGGGACGGAAATTCACCATTGGGGTTTGAGGATACATGACCATTTTTCAGGACAATGTGCTTGGGCTGCGCCTGCTGTTCGCGCTGATCATCGCGTTTGCCATCAGCTTCGGCGCCACTCCGATCGTCAAAACCTTTGCGGAAAAAGTGGGTGCCATGGATGTTCCGGGGGAGGCCCGCCGGATGCATGACCACCCCATTCCCCGCATGGGCGGTTTGGCGATCTTTCTGGGCTTCATCCTCAGCGTCGTTCTGCTCGTGCCGCTCACAAGGGAACTCCGCGGCATCCTTCTCGGTGCCGTCATCATCGTGACCGTGGGCATCATCGATGACCTGGTATCCCTCTCTGCCATGAAAAAGCTGATCGCCCAGCTCATCGCCGCTGTCATCCCGGTCCTCCACGGCGTTGTGATCCGGGTCGTTATGAACCCCAACCTGTTTTCCGGTGACCAGCCCCTGTTCCTGGGCGTGCTCGGCATCCCGATCACCATCCTCTGGATCGTGGGCATCACCAATTCCGTGAACCTCATCGACGGTCTCGACGGCCTCGCCGTCGGCGTCTCCACCGTGAGCAGCATTACCATCCTCGTCGTGTCGCTCATCGTCTCGGAGCCCACCGTCGCCCTCGTTCTCGCCGCCCTCACCGGCGCCTGCATCGGCTTTATGCCCTATAACATCAATCCCGCCAAAATATTCATGGGAGACACCGGCGCACTCCTTCTGGGTTACATCCTGGCTACCATGTCCGTGCTGGGCATGTTCAAGTTCTATGCACTCGTGACCTTCGCCGTGCCGGTCCTCGCCCTTGCCGTTCCCCTCAGCGATACGATCTTCGCTTTCCTGCGCCGTCTGCTGCGCGGTCAGAATCCCATGACGCCCGATCGGGGACATTTCCACCATCGGCTGATCGACATGGGTCTCTCGCAGAAGCAGGCCGTCGCTATCCTGTATGCCGTCAGCGCCCTGCTCGGCCTCGCCGCCGTTGTGCTCGCAACCAGCGGCGCTGTGCGCATCCTCCTGCTCGTCTTTACCTTCCTGCTCGCCGGTGTGGTCTGGGTGATGATCTACCGTGACCTGCACCAGCTGAAAAAGAACGCGGCGGAAGCACAGCATAATGCATCTCCGGAAACATCCCCAAAAACCGAAGCTGCCGAAGCTTCGCCGGAAACCGCTCCCATCACCGCCGCCCCGCCGGATGACGATCCCGGTCAGAATAAGGAAAGTGAGGTGCCGAATGGCTGAACTGAAGGTGCTGTCCGTTTTTGGGACCCGGCCGGAAGCGATCAAAATGGCGCCTCTGGCACTGGAACTGAATCGCCATCCCGAAATCAAAAGCTATGTCTGCGTCACAGCACAGCATCGGGAACTGCTCGACGGTGTTTTGCAGGTCTTCGGGATCGTTCCGGACTATGACCTCAATATCATGGCCGCCGGTCAGAGTCTCAGTGATGTGACGATCCGCGTCCTTCGCCGTCTGGAACAAACGCTCCGCGAAGTGCAGCCCGATCTCGTGCTGGTCCACGGAGATACCACCACCTCGTTCGCAGGCGCACTCGCCGCTTTCTACGCCGGGATCCCGGTGGGACACGTCGAAGCAGGTCTGCGCAGCGGCGACCCCAGAAGTCCCTTCCCGGAGGAAATGAACCGACGCCTCACAGCAGACCTCGCTACCTTCCATTTTGCCCCCACGGCGGCAAACCGGGATAATCTCCGTAACGAAGGCGTCACGGAGAATGTGTTCGTCACGGGCAACACCGTCATCGACGCCATGCGTTATACCGTCGGCGATGAACATACCGACAAAGAAGCATCGGGCAGCGGCCGGCGGCTGATTGTTCTGACCTGCCATCGCCGTGAAAATTACGGCGAGCCGATGGAAAACATTTTCCATGCCGTACGCGATATCGCGCTGCGTTTTGACGACGTCGAATTCGTCTATCCCGTCCACCCCGCGCCGACCGTGCGTGAAGCAGCCGGGAGAATTCTGGGGAATGTCCCCCATGTCCAGCTTGTCGAACCGCTCGACGCCGTGGAGATGCACCGTCTCATGGCGCGCAGCTATATGGTCATGACCGATTCGGGCGGTCTGCAGGAGGAAGCTCCCGCGCTCGGAAAGCCCGTTCTCGTACTGCGCCGTGAAACGGAACGGCCGGAAGCCATTGCCGCCGGCACCGCCAAACTTGCCGGCGTTGACCGCGAGGTCATCACGGCTCTCGCATCCGAACTCCTGCTCGACTCCGCAAAATATGCACAGATGGCCAACGCCGTAAACCCCTATGGCGACGGAAACGCCTGCAAACGTATCGCGGACGCCATCCTGTACGGTTTCTCCCGGCGTGAAACGCCTCCCGAGGAGTTCCGGCCATGAAACAAAAACCGCACGGTACCGGAGTATGGTACGCGATAACCGCTTTTGCGGCACTGAGCATCGTCGCGCTCCTGATTTTCTTTGGGTTGTCTCAGCCCGAGACCCCGGTCGTCACGCTCCCTTCCCCTCCCGCACAGAGCGGTCCCGAAGGGCCGTCCGACACCGACACGAACCTTGTCCGGGTGGACGTCAATCCGGATACGGTACAGGCCGTACTGCGCACCCTGTCTGTCAGCCGCGTGGACAGCTATTCCCGCCATATCCGTGTGGAAACTTTCTGGGCGGACAGCAGCAGCACCGACGAAATGCTCGTCTATGTCCGCGGTGCAAACCGTCGGATGATCGTTGACGCCCCCAACGGCGCTGTGCAGAACATCCTCCTGCTCGACGGAACCACATATATCTGGTACGACGACTCCGACCGGGTCTATTCCGGCACGACCGTTCAGGGCGATGCCGAACGCTGGCAGCGCATGGAGGATTATGAAGATCTGTTCCGCGACGACACCGTCGTCCACAACGCGGGATATGAAACGTATAACGGCGAAAGCTGTATCTTCGTCTCCTATATCACGTCGGAGCTGGGATACGAGCGGCGGCTTTATGTCTCGGTCAAAACCGGCCTGCTCGTCGGTGCGGAGACCTGGGACGGCGATACGCTGACCCTCCGGGTCACCGGCTACGGTCTGGATATCACCACTCCTTCGGATGAAGTATTCGCGGTCCCTCAGACCGCCGGCTGATAATTCCGATAAAGCCCTTGTACCGCTTCGCTGTTCGTTAAAAACGTAAAACAGACCCGTGATCGTTAGACGGGTGCTCGTAAGACAGTAATTCTAAAAAAATTACTATTTTACGGCATCTGTCTGACAGGGTTGGAAAACAGCTACGAAAAGAACGATGTCGAGTCGAAAGACTTAGCATCGTTCTTTTTCTATCTAAAACTTGAAATTACGGAGGATTTACCATGAAACGTCTATTATCATGCGAGTTTAACTTTGACACGATCTGCGTGGAGCTGAAGTTCTCAGACGGCACTATGATTGCCATTGATTCCAACGCGATTGAAAATGAAGTGGCAGACAATCTGTATCAGCGGTCAGAACTTGATTATCCTATCGACACTGACCCGATTGCATGCGCCGATTTGCACTGGTTAGCACCTCCGAGGCCTATCCAAAGGCGGAAACTGAACACAAACTGCCCGATTGAGGACATAAAGTACCCACAGACGTTTCTGTGGGTACTTTGTCGTTATGGGCGTTCACAAAAAGAAAAATGCAATATAGTGCATCGCATTGATAAAACACCTAATTTATGCTATAATAATGCTTAAATAGTGCAAGGAGGGCGCCAAATGAGTTTAGGAGATGCTATAAGAATGTCTCGGCAGAAGGCTTTTTTTACACAACAGGATTTTGCACAGAAGTTAAACGTAGCGCTTTCAACAGTCAATCGTTGGGAACTTAATAAAGCCCAGCCGAATATGAAAGCAATGAAAAAACTCAAAGAATTTTGCAACGAATATGGGATTGACTACGAAATCATAGAAAAAGAGTGGTTGATATTTTGAGCTTGAGCAACTACAAACTGCCCAGAAACCGTATTTGTCCACGGAGAGTAAAATGGTATGAAAAGGATTAAATTTACAACGACTCAAATTATATTATTGAGTTTTCTTCTGGTAATTTTTATCGGAAGTGTTCTTTTGGCACTGCCAATAAGCTCAACTAACGGTACTGCCGTGCCGTATATCGATGCTCTGTTCACGGCAACAACTTCAACCTGTGTTACCGGGCTCGTGACGCTGCCAACTTTTTCAACATGGAGTGTTTTCGGGCAGATTGTAATACTAATACTGATACAGGTTGGTGGACTCGGAGTTATCACGATCATGACAGGATTGATGCTTCTCTTGAACAGAAAACTGGGCATCGGCGATAGGTTGCTCATTCAAGACGCGTTCAATCTCAATACCATGTCTGGACTTGTCAAGTTTGTCAAGAACGTGTTATTCGGCACGCTGATCATCGAGGGGATTGGTGCAGTTCTGTATATGTTCGTGTTCGTTCCCGAGTTTGGGGCAAAAGGAATTTGGATATCGGTATTTAATTCGATTTCTGCCTTTTGTAACGCAGGTATCGACATTGTTGCGGAAAACAGTCTTTGTGATTATGCTACAAATCCCTTAATTAACCTCGTAACCTCTACGCTGATAATTCTCGGAGGTCTCGGATATATCGTATGGTGGGATGTTCTCCGTGTAGTCAAGAGTCGTTCGCCGA
>JAUMXS010000045.1 GCA_030528965.1 Eubacteriales bacterium | reverse complement strand
ACGAGTCCGTCCCCTTGACAAACGAGGGAGAAGGTTTTAATCTATAAACAGACGTAAATATAAGCAAACGTAAATATGAGCGGCCATAAATATGTGATCGGAGGACAAAAGCCTTGGGACATGATCATAACGAGCGGCTGGAAAAGGTAAGAAGCGGACTGCCGTCGGATGAGAGTCTGTGTGATCTGGCGGATCTGTTCAAGATTTTCGGGGACACGACGCGGATGAAGATCCTGTATGCGTTGTCGGAGACGGAGCTGTGTGTTTGTGCGATCGCGGAGCTGCTGGGAATGACGCAGCCGGCGATATCTCACCAGCTGAAGATCCTCCGAAACGCGCATCTGGTGGGCAGCCGCCGGGAAGGCAGGACTGTGTATTGTTTTCTGGCGGATGAGCATGTGGAGACGATCGTGTCGCAGGGTTTTGAGCATCTGATGGAGCGGGAAACAGAGAAGGAGAGAAGAAAATGAGAAAGGTATTCAGGATGGAAAATCTGTGCTGTGCCAACTGTGCGGCGAAGATGGAGCGGCGGATCCGGAAGCTTCCGGGCGTAGTGGATGCGTCGGTGGACTTTTTCCATCAGAAAATGATACTGGAAGCGGACGAAGCGGCATTTGCGGAGCTGCGGGAGCCTGTGATGCAGGCGGTCCGCCGTTTGGAACCCGATTGCCGGGTGCTGATGGACGATTGAACCTGCGTGCGGCGCGGTACATAGAAGCGTGTGTCGGCGCGAAAGAATCGGTGCAGTGGTGCAAAAGGTTCTTTGCGGCGATGTGATCGAAAAAGGGAAACGGGAGGCGTCGGAATGACGAGAGGACAGAAACGGGCTGTTATGCGCATAGCTGCGGCACTGTTTTTGTGTCTGACAGCGGTGCTGACAGGGGCGGAAGGGCCGCTGCGTTTGGCTTTGTATGTTGCGGCTTATCTGACAGTTGGGGCCGACGTGATCTGGAGCGCGCTGCGGAATATTCTGCGCGGAGAACTGTTTGACGAAGAATTTCTGATGGCTCTGGCGACAGTGGGAGCCTTCATCATAGGGGAATACCCCGAAGCGGCGGGCGTCATGCTGTTCTATCAGGTGGGAGAACTCTTTGAGGGACTCGCGGTGGGACGCAGCCGCCGGTCGATCGCGGCACTGATGGATATACGGCCGGATTACGCGACGGTATGGCGTGACGGCAGGGAGATCCGTATCGATCCGGAAGAGGTCGAGCTTGGAGAACGGTTTATCGTACTTCCGGGAGAGAGGATCCCGCTGGACGGCATTATAGTGGAAGGAAACACGGCGATCGACAGCTCGTTCCTGACGGGCGAGGGAATGCCGGAGGACAAACTGACCGGAGACCGGGTCGTGAGCGGTACGATCAACCTTACGGGGCGCATCTGCGTGCAGGCGGAGAGTGTGTATCGGGAGAGCACAGTAGCGCGGATTCTGGAACTGACGGAGAATGCCGCCGGCCGAAAGGCACAGACGGAGAGTTTCATCACGCGTTTTGCGCGGGTGTATACGCCCTGCGTGGTGGTGGGCGCCGTACTGCTGGCCGTACTGCCTCCGCTGCTGCTGCGCTGGGACTGGTCGGACAGCATATACCGGAGTCTGGTATTTCTGATGGTGTCCTGTCCCTGTGCGCTGGTGGTGTCGGTGCCGATGAGCTTTTTCGGCGGTTTGGGCGGAGCCTCCAGACAGGGCGTTCTGATCAAGGGCGCGAATTATCTGGAAACGCTGGCCCGTGTGGACGGGATCGTATTTGACAAGACCGGAACGCTCACGCGCGGGACTTTCCGGGTCCGCGAGGTCATAACGGCGGAGGGATCGGATCCTTCGCAGCTGTTGGGACTGGCTGCTGCGGCAGAGCGGAATTCCAATCACCCGGTGGCAAAGGCGATCTGCGAGGCAGCGGCGGGAGATGTGCAGACGGCATCCGATGTGAAGGAATATGCCGGTCTGGGGATGGAAGCGGTCATAGACGGTGAGAAGTATTATGTGGGAAACGCCGCGCTGATGGAGCGTGCGGGCGTGGGCCTGCAGACGGGTTCCCCGGACGGAACGACGGTGCATGTCTCGAGAGGCAGCGAATATCTGGGCCATATCGTGGTCGCGGATGAGCTGAAACCCGAGGCCGCCGAAGCCGTTGAGGCGCTGCGGAAACTGGGCGTGAAGCGGATCGCGATGCTGACCGGCGACTGCGAAGCGGCGGCGCGCAATGCGGCCGGGCAGGCAGGCATAGAGGAATATCACGCCGGGCTTTTGCCGGGACAGAAGGTGGAAGCCGTGGAGGAAATGCTGAACATGGGCTGCCGGCTGGCCTTTGTGGGAGACGGCATCAACGATGCGCCGGTATTGTCCCGCGCGGACGTCGGGATCGCGATGGGCGCACTGGGCAGCGATGCGGCGATCGAAGCGGCGGATGTGGTGCTGATGGACGACAGTCTGCAGCGGCTGCCGCAGGCGATACAGACGGCGCGGCACACGATGCGCATCGTACGCCAGAATATCGTATTTGCGCTGGGCGTGAAGGCGGCGATCCTGGTGCTGGGCGCGATGGGCGCAGTCGGACTGTGGGCGGCGGCTATCGGCGATGTGGGCGTTATGGTGCTTGCCGTTCTGAATGCCATGCGCGCATTAAAACCCCCAACGGGAAAATAACGAAACGATCTCGGCGAAACGAACATACCGGACATAAACCATAAATGCCCGGAAAAGAGAACATGAAAGCAAGCAGACCCTGAACGAACGGTTCAGGGTCTGCTTTTTTATGGGCTTTGCGGACATCAGCCGACCGAAAAATACGGCATTACCCGGATTGCGGGGCCTTTGTGGGGCGTTCGCGGCAGTACGGGATTATCCGGGAAAAAAGGATGAAATCCCGGATGCATGCTCCGACACTATTTTTGAGTAGACATAAGTATACTTTATGTTACCACAAAAGAGAAGGGGGAAGGAAAAAGTGTCGGTTTTATGGAAGCCGCTGCGGCGGCGGACGGCGGGTGCATGGATAGCCTGGGATGAAAAACCGCAGCTGGCCCGGGCGGCGGGTCTGGGACTGAGTTTTCTGCTGGGGGCGGCATCCGCGGGGGTAAGGGTCCTGGGCGGATGTATGCCGTTCGGGATCGCGATGGTGGCCCGGGCGGGGCCCGGCGCGGGAGGCTTCGTATGCTTATTGGGAGCGATGCTGGGCTATTTCTCCGCCGGGGGCATGGATGAGGGGCTGCGCTGTGTGGCGGCGTGTGCGCTGGTTTTTACGGCGGCCTTTTGTTTTCAGGAGCTAAAGGTCAGCCGACGCAGCTGGTTCATGCCTTCGGTTGCGGCGGCGGTGACTTCCATTACCGGTGTTTTGTCGGTGTATGAGAACATACTGACTCCGGCGGCCATTGCCTCGGTGCTGGCGGATATGGTGCTGGCAGGGGGCTGCACGGTGATGTTTGATGAAGCGCTGACGGGCGGCGGAGCCGAGGAATCGGAATCGGATGAGCGCCGCCGGATCGTGGCGCTGACGGTGTTGTTTGCCTGTTTGCTGGCATCTCTGAACGGGATCACGGTCCTGCGCGTGATATCGGTCGGACGCTTTATTTCCGTACTGACGACGATGACGGTGAGTGCCTCGGCGGGATCCGTGCCCGGCTGTGCGGCGGGCGTCATTTTGGGACTGACGGCGGATCTGGTGGACGGTACGCCTTTTCATATAGTGGCCTACGGTGTTTCGGGACTGCTCGCCGGGGTTTTTTCGCGGCGGGGCCGACTGCTGCTGGCATTGACCTTTGTGATAGCCGACGCGACGGTAGTACTGTGGGCCTGGAAGACGGACATCCATATAGCGGCGCTGTATGAGGCATTTGCGGCTTCGGTGGTGTTCATGCTGCTGCCGTCACGTCTGCTGACGCGGGTCGGGACGCTGGTGCGTCCGCCCACTCCCGGTGCGGGGGAATCCGGACTTCGGCGGTATACGGCCCGTCGGGCGCACGATCTGGCGGAAGCGTTCCGGGAACTGTATGACGCGGTCCGGGAGAGTGCGGAGAGCAATGCGAACGATGCGGATGTGGCCTCGGTGTTTGACCGGGCAGCGGACAGTGTGTGCGTGGGGTGCAAAAACCGGGATCTCTGCTGGCAGACGGAAAGTCTAGACACGCTGAACATTCTGAATGATGCGACACGTCCGATGCTGGAGCGCGGCCGGCTGGTTCCGGCGGATCTGCCGGAACGGTTTATGGAGCGATGCATGGCACCGGACGGCTTTATAGGGGCTGTGAACGCAGAACTGCGGGCGATGCTGTATCGCAGGCAGCTGCGGGCGCGGCTGTCGGAAAACCGCACAGCGGTATACGGACAGTTTCAGAGTCTGGCGCGGATCATGGACACGGTCTCGGAGGAACTGCAGGGGGCGGCGGGGCCGGATCCCCTGGCAGAGCGGCGGCTGCTGCGGTATTTGAACGGATTGGACGTGGACGCGGAAGCAGCGGTCTTTCGGGACCGGAGCGGGCGGCTGCGCTGTGTGATTGAAGGCGGCAATTTGGGAACGCTGCTGCGGGACCCGAACTGGCTGGACAAGCTTTCCGGATTGGCCGGCGTGCGTCTGTGCCGGCCGGCGGCACAGAACCGCGGAGAAGGAAGGATCGTATTGGCGGAAGCGGAGCCGTTATCGGTGACGGTAGGCGTAGCGGCGGTCCGGAAGGAGGGCGAAAAGGTATCGGGAGACCGCGGAACATATTTCAAGACGGACGCGGGCGTGCTGTGCGTGGTATTGTCGGACGGCATGGGCAGCGGCGAAGAGGCGGCCCGGGAATCGGTATCGGCGGTGCGTACGCTGGAACGGTTTCTGCGCGCGGGACTGGAGCCGGGAGCGGCCATGCGGCTGCTGAATTCGGTATTTCTGCTGCGCGGCGGCGGAGAGGACTGGGGCTATGCCACAGTAGATTTGATGTGCATCGATCTGTTTAGTGGGGAAGCCTGTTTTTATAAGTACGGAGCAGCGCCGTCGTATGTGAGGACGGGCAAGCTGGTACGGCGTGTCCGGGGCCAGAGCATGGCGGCGGGCGTGTATGCCGGGGAGGGAGAGAATCCCGATGTAGTGAGGATGCGGCTGCGGCCGGGAAGTGTGGCATTGATAGCGAGTGACGGAGTAGTGACGGCCGAGAAGGACACGTGGCTGCGTGACATTCTGGCAGGATTTGAAGGAGAAGATATCCGTGCGCTGGCAAAGAACACACTGGAGGCGGCGGTGCGCCAATTTGGACAGAACGACGACATGACCGTACTGGCAGTACGGGTGGATGCCAGGAGTTGAGCATATGACGGTCCGGTTACGATGGTTTTACCGTATACTTCCCACGCGAAAATACAGGCCGAATACAGGGAATAAGCCGGCCAAAAAGCGGTTAGACTGGGAACATACGGAAGGGGGCGTCGGTGTGATCAAAGGCACCTCAAAACGGGTCGTGGTAGTCAGTTCTCCTCTGCCGCGGGTATTTGAACAGGCGATATTTATCGTCAGGGAGGATTTTGCCGGGCAGGCCGGCGTCAGCAAGACGGATATTCTGCGGCAGGCGCGGGAGGCGGCGGATGAATATCTCCGCACGGAAAAGACGGGAAAGACCGGAAAACAGCATGTTTTCCGTCGGATGCGCATCCCGGCGCCGGCATCGGCGGCTCTGGGGGCCGCGGCAGGAGGTGTGACCTGGCTTCTGTTCCAGGTGATATTCTGAAAGGCCTGCAGAAACGCCCCATCCGAGGGGCGTTTCTTTACCGGGGGGATCGCATTACGGCCCGGTTACACGGCTCTGCCGCATACGAAGCTTTGCGATGAAGTTTCCTTCCGCGGAAAGCGAAACATGCGCAGTGGGGGCGGCCCCGGATTGAGACAGTATAGCATGTCCGTGCGTCGGAAAAAACAAATCTGCGGGAGATAACGGGATAAGACCCTGCCCGATCATCCAATGGCGCTTAAAACAGGAAAACCGACCTATGATCCGGATCATAGGTCGGTTTTCGCGTTTTGCACGGGTGCGCTGTAAAATGAGGCGCTCCCTGCGGTCGTTGGGGCATGGAAAAACTGTCCCGGGATGGTTTAAAAAATATCGTCCTCGACTTTTTCGGGAGGGAATTCCAGCGTATCCGGGTGCATGAGATAGGACTTCAGGTGTTTGAATGCGCTGGCGTAATAGTAACCGTCGCAGATACGCTCATCCGTTACGACGGTATAATCGACATATTTCCGTTCGACGGGCTGGCCTTCCGCGTTGAGTTCGATGGCGCGGCGTTTGGCGCCGAACGAGAGGAATACCGGCAGATTGCCGAAGTTATACAGATGGTGATAGATGGGAGGAATGCCCAGGGAGCCGAGGTCCGTGACGATCATGGAGCCGTGGAAGGGGCTGGCAGCGAGCAGGCTTTTGGGCAGCAGATCGAAATAGTCCATCAGCGTGAGGAGCCATACGGCAAACTTCAGGAGGGGACCGGGCAGACGGAAGAGTGTGTTGGCCACTTTTTCGGTGTTGTTGTCACCGGCGTCGGCCTTGATCTCATCGACCTGTTCATTCAGCTTGCGGTACACGTCAAAAATGGTATCGGTGGGTTCGAAATGAAGCTTGATGGTGGTGTCGGTACCGTCGGAAGAGAAGCCGCGTTTCACGACCATATTGATGAGGATCTCCCGGCGGGCATAGATGCGCTGGCCGCCGATAAAACGATTGATGCCGGGACGCTGGGAGACGGTCCGGATATATGCGGCCAGGAAGAGATGCAGCATGCCCATGCCCTTCCAGCCTTCGGCCCGCTTGGCCCGCAGGTAACGGTCGATCTCCGTGACTTCGATGCTGTCGCGAAACTGGTTGCAGGCGTCGTTGCGCTTGACCATGATATAGGCTGTTATTTTTTGATAAGCGGGAAGGGAATGGATCTGACGACCCTCTTTCCGGTCCCCGAAACGGCGTTTATAGATGATATCTGCCATAGAATCGCCCCCTTATTATACGGTGAATCTACTGTTTTCAGGATAAAGCCCTCACTCCGGTTTGTCAAGGGAAAAGCTGTGCCGTAAAAGACAGAAAACCCGGCCCCGATTGTATGGGGCCGGGTTTTCGGCATGTTCCGACGCTCATTGCGGGAAAGGCACCCGGGAGGCGGAACGAAAAAGCCTGAATATGTAAGCAGGGAACGGTGCGGTCAGCGCATGATGTGCACGTTCATATGCGGATAGGACATGGCAACACCGCGTTCCTCAAAGCTGGTGCGGACGGCTTCGTTCAGGCCGAAGTGGACGGTCCAGTAATCCGGGCTGTTGGTCCAGACACGAACGACGTACTCGATGGCGTTGTCGCCGTAGTTCGAAATGGAGATGAACGGTTCGGGATCCTTCAGGATCTGAGGGACGCTGTCGATAGCGGCCTGCAGGGCGGCGCGGACTTTTTCGGTGGGTTCGGCATAGTCGGCGGCGATGGTGAGATCGACGCGGCGGGTGGGCTCATGGCTGTAGTTTACGATACGGGAATTGGCAACTTCGTTGTTGGGGACGAAGATGAGCTTGTTGTCGGGGGTGGAGAGAGTGGTGTAGAACAGGGTGATGGACTTGATGACGCCGCTGTGGGCACCGAGTTCAACGAAATCACCGGCGGCAAAGGGCTTCACACCGAGCAGAGTGACGCCGGAGAAGAGGTTCGAAAGGGTACCCTGCATGGAGAGGGAGAGAGCCAGACCGGCGACGCTGAGGACAGCGACGAGGGAAGCGGTCTCGATACCGAGGCTTCCGGCCACGATAACGATGGCCAGCGCCCAGAGGATAACATGCAGAGCCGAGCGCAGGAAGCTGCGCAGGCTGCCTTCGATATGTGTGCGATCGAGAAGCTTGTCGCCGAGGGCGCGCAGAAGGCGAACGCCGATGAGGCAGACGACAAACGTCAGCAGCACCTGAAGGACAGGTCCGAGCAGCAGGGTAGAGAACCAAGCGCCGATGGTGGTAGTAGCATCCATAATAAAAATTCCTCCGTTCTGCCGAAAACTACGGCAAATGATTTATCTATCAGACCTCGCGGTCCGCATGTCGGCGTCAGCAGAGCTGCGCGCCGGCAGGAATGGCGTCATCCAGCATGAGGAGCTGGACCTTTTCCTCACCGTTCACCTCGTGGGCGGCGGAGATGAGCATGCCGCAGCTTTCACGGCCCATCATTTTCCGCGGGGGCAGGTTCAGAATGGCAACGACGGTTTTTCCGACGAGTTCTTCGGGCTTATAGAATTTTGCGATGCCGGAGAGGATCTGACGGGGTGTGCCGCTGCCGTCATCGAGTTCGAACTTGAGGAGCTTGTCCGACTTTTTGACATTCTCACAGCTGAGGACTTTGCAGACGCGCATATCGCATTTGGCGAACTCATCGATGGTAACGGGCGGGAGGACGGGCTTGGCAGCGGGGGCCTTGGCCTGTGCCTGCAGGCGCTCGAGTTCTTCGAGTTCCTTCTGGATATCGATACGCGGGAAGAGGGTGTCGCCGCGATGGACGGTAACATCGGCGGGCAGGACGCCGAATACGGCGGCATTGTCCCAGGTGGTGAGCTCAGCCGATGCGCCGATCTGCTCGAAGATCTTCTGAGCGGAATCGGGGATGAAGGGGAGCAGCAGAGTGCCGGTGAGACGCAGGGTCTCCAGAAGGTTATAGAGGACGGTCGCCAGACGGGGACGTTTGGCCTCATCCTTGGCAAGGAGCCAGGGTGCGTTCTCGTCGATGTACTTGTTGGCACGGGAGATGACCTTGAATACCTCGATGAGGGCGGACTGCGGCGCGTAATTCTCCATATGATTCTCATAGAGCGGGCGCAGTTCGGTGCAGAGTCTGATGAGCTCATCGTCGAGAGCATCGGGCTCACGCTCGGCGGGCAGAGTGCCGCCGAAGTATTTCTCGGCCATTGCGACGGTGCGGGAGAGCAGATTGCCGAGGTCGTTGGCAAGGTCGGCGTTGATGCGGGCGATGAGAGCCTCGTTGGAGAAGTTGCCGTCGGAGCCGAAGGGGAATTCACGCAGCAGGAAGAAGCGAAGCGCGTCCACACCGTAACGCTCGGCGAGCAGGAGCGGATCGACGACGTTGCCCTTGGACTTGGACATTTTGCCGCCGCCGAGAAGAAGCCAGCCGTGACCGTAAACTTTTTTGGGAAGGGGTTCACCGAGGCTCATGAGCATGGCGGGCCAAATGATGGAATGGAAACGGACGATCTCCTTACCCACGATATTGATGCCGGGCCAGTAATCCTTGTAATCGTTGTAGCGATCGTTCTCATAGCCCAGAGCGGTGATGTAGTTGGAAAGCGCATCGACCCAGACATAGACGACATGACCGGGGTCGAAATCGACGGGGATACCCCAGGAGAAGCTGGTACGGGAGACGCAGAGATCTTCCAGACCGGGATCGAGGAAGTTGCGGATCATCTCATTGACGCGGCTGGCGGGTTCGAGGAAGCCCGGTGTCTCCAGCAGTTCACGGATGCGGTCGGCATACTTGGAAAGGCGGAAGAAATAGGCCTCTTCCTCGGCGTACTTGACTTCACGGCCGCAGTCGGGGCATTTGCCGTCGACGAGCTGGCTTTCGGTCCAGAAGCTTTCACAGGGGGTACAGTACAGGCCCTTGTAAGAACCCTTATAGATGTCGCCGTTTTCATACATACGGCGGAAAATACGCTGGATCGCCTGGACATGGTAATCATCAGTGGTGCGGATGAAACGGTCGTTGGAGATGTTCATCAGCTTCCAGAGCGAACGGATGCCGTTGGGGCCCTCGACGATGTTGTCCACGAACTGTTTCGGGGTGATGCCGGCGGCCTTGGCTTTTTCTTCGATCTTCTGGCCGTGTTCGTCCGTTCCGGTCAGGAACATGACGTCATAGCCGCAAAGACGCTTGTAGCGTGCCAGGGAATCCGTCGCGACGGTGCAGTAGGTGTGGCCGATGTGCAGTTTGTCGGAGGGGTAATAGATGG
>JAUMXS010000142.1 GCA_030528965.1 Eubacteriales bacterium | reverse complement strand
AGATTTAGGTTCTCGTGCTTCCGGCGTTGGGGTTCGAGTCCCCATGCCCGCACCACATCGGAGCAAGCTTTGCATCGCTTGCTCCGACTTTTTTCAAAAGTCAGAGCGCACTCACACAGCGGCTCTTCCTTTTCAGCCGCGGCCCGCTTTGCCGGGCTCACATCTGATGATGAGAACGGTTCGGATTTCAGCTTCGGCGCACCAGCGCATGCCTTGCTCCATTTATCCATTTAATGGCGGAAATGAATTCCGCCCATGGCACTTCTCCGCTGCACTGCGAATTGACGCGCGTCTTTACGCAGCCGCTGAGCTGCAGCTTCATAAATAAAAATGACACCTCCCGTCAGAGAGGTGTCATTTTTTATTCATGATCGTCGGTTTATTCGTAAAGAGTAAGAAAATGATTGATCAGATCCGCTGCCTGTGTACGGGTAATCGTTTCTCTGGGAGCAAGGACGGTTCCTTCGCCGTCGATCAATCCAAGGCCGCAGGCCCACTGCATGGAAGCAGTCGCGTATTCGCTGATGGCAGAAGCATCCTCATATCTGAAAATGTCGGCATTTCCCCCAACACTGACATCAAGCCCTTTATACTGAGCGTAACGCCACAGGATCGTAATAAGCTGTTCGCGGGTTATGGCATCATTCGGCCCAAAAGACATGCTGCTGTAACCCTTGGCAAGGCCCTCGGCCGCCGCCCAGCGGACAGCTTCCGTGTACCGGGATTCGGCAGGGACATCCTCAAATTGCATTGCATGATAAACCACAGGCTGCTGCTCAAGCTGCCACAGGCTGGTGATGACCGAAGCTCTGTCTGCGATAATACGGATACGGTCACTGCCGTTTACGTCTGCATAGCCGCTATCCGCGGTAATTGTGGGCAGGCCGGTATTTGCATTCACGGGGAAGGATTTAATGTAGTTGGCCAACACCATGTAGTCTTCCGAAACATAGTCCAGAACATTGGCCGCTCCGTTCAGCATAGCAAATCCTCCGCCGAGGTCCCGAAGCGTATAATTGTAGCCTGCAAGATTATACTCGGCAGTCAGATCCAACGGCTCATAAACGCCGGTCCTGTTATTGAGAACCTGCACATCCCTGACACGATATGCCCCGACAGGCGGCCCGATCCACACATCCTTGTCGTCCGCCTGCACTGTGGAATTTCGGCTCAGATCCAGCGTGTATCTGATGCCGGAAACATGCAGAAGGCTTCCGCTTTCCGCCAGACCGTCGCTGCTCAAATCTTTGGAACCCCACTCCAGGGCATCAAGGAGCTGCTGACCTGTCACCGTCAGAAGGCATGCCACATTGCCGAATGTATGGATCTCCTTGCAGGTTTTATAAGTAAGCTCCCCTGTAATGGCTCCGTTACGAATGCCGCCGCCGTTCATCACGGCAACATCCACATCCATATCCATTTCGTCGAACAGATAGTACAGTGCGTCCGCAGAAAAATCGCCGGAATTAGTGCTCTGCCTGCGGACCAGACGGTTTCCGTCGGAATCGTAGTTATCAAAGGTGATTTCGGAATATCCGATCACTTCTCCGAGAAGGTCGTCTACCTCCGCGATCCACGCGTCCTCCATGGCTTTGACGGCTGCATCCGGCGTAAAACCGGCCAGATCTTCGGCAGTCAGCAGCTGTGTGGAGATCGTGCTGTCACTGTGTATCGTCAGCTTGCCCACCGCGTCCAGATAAGACCCGGTCTGTGTCAGAATAACAATGTCTCCATTTTTATCCGCAACTTCTTTCATAGGGATCGTGGTGTGAGAATGGCCATCGATCAGAGCATCCAGTCCGCTGGTGTTGGCGATCACATTTTCGCTTGTCCATGGCTCCGAGGAAGGATCCACGCCCAAATGGCCCAGCGCGATAACATAATCGGCCCCGTTATCTCTGGCATCATCGATGGCACACTGCACCGCGGCATACAACGCGCTTCCATCCGCTCCGGCAGCGATACCATAGATGTAATTGCCGTCTGCATCCTGAAAATAGGAGGGCGCGGATGATGTGATCGTTTCCGGTGTTGTGATGCCAACGAAGGCGACCTGTGTTCCGTTTACATCAAATATTTTGTAGCTGTCCAGTACATTTTCACCGGGCACGCTATCTTTCTCGTGGTAAAAATTACAGGAAACATAGTCGAATTCGGCCCAGACATCCGTGACATCGATACGTCCTTGCTGAGCGTAATCAAATTCGTGATTACCCAGTGTGGCAAGATCATAACCTGCGGCATTCATCAGCTCGATGATTGTCTCTCCGTTGTCCAGATCGCCGTAAGCGGTGCCCTGAATATGGTCTCCCGCATCTACCAGCAGCGAATCTTCACAGGAATCTTTCAAAGCGGAAACCAGAGAAATAGTAATATCTTTAT
>JAUMXS010000141.1 GCA_030528965.1 Eubacteriales bacterium | reverse complement strand
ACATAGAGGTTTGTTCCGCCTGCGCAGGCCATAGTGTTTTCCTTGGCCAAATTTGTGATTGCCTCTTCTACAGTCAACGGCTGATAAAACATAGACATATGATCAACCTCCTACACATTCTTCGCGTGCTTCCAAAGCCTTCAGAATTTCTTCCGGACTCAAGGGCAGTTTTGTAAGTATTGCGCCGGATGCCTGACGAACTGCCTCGTTGATGGCGGGAGCGATGGAAACTGTGGAGACTTCCGCGGCACCTTTGACACCCATGGGACCGGATGCTTCGTAAGCGTCCACATGATAGCTTGCGATGTTGGGTACATCCAAGGCAGTAGGCATTAAATAAGTTGCGAAATTCTTGTGAATCAGCTGACCATCTTTCCAGGTACAGTCCTCGCCCAGGCAGAAACCGATGGACATGCCGATACCACCCTGGATCTGGCCTGCAAGACCGAGGGGATTGATCACCTTGCCGCATTCTGTAGCGGCTGCGATGTCCAGCAAGGATATGCTGCCGGTAATGGGATCCACACGCAGTTTCACTGCCTGTGCCACGAAGGTGTACATGGCATGAGGGAAGCCAATGCGGCCCAGATCCTTAGAGGATTCGGGGAATGCCGCTTCGCCCATGGCTATGTCGGAAGAAAGACCTGCTTCCTTCATCTTCTTATACTGTTTTACCGCCGCCATAAGTGCATTGCCGGCAATGAAAACAGAACGGGAAGCTGCAGTGCAGCCGCAGTCTTCGGTCTTGTCGGTATCCGCCATGATCATATGGATGTTTTCAATATCAGTTTCCAAAAGGTCTGCCGCCATGGCTGCCAGCGCCGTGGTGCTGCCCTGACCGATATCTACCAGACCGCAGCCAATGTCAAAACCGCCGTCTTCCCGCTCCCGCACGGATACTTTCGCATTGTCGGGAATCTTCTGACCTAGACCGCAGCTCAAGAAACCACCGGCCACACCGTAACCCACATAAGGATCGGTGTTGGATTCCCGCTCTTTCCACAAATCGGATTCCTGCACCAATTTCAGCGCTTCCCGCAGGCCGACGCAATGATCCATGGGCTGCCCCAAAGCACCCACAGAGCCCTGCACCAGCGCATTATCCAAACGCATGCCGATGGGATCCAAACCCAGCTGCGCAACGGCACGGCTGATAATGGATTCAGTTGCGAAAGCACCTTGAGGCGCGCCAAAACCACGCATGGCATGAGCGATGGGCTTGTTGGTGTAGTAGGTTTCGGTTTTCAGGCGGACATTGGGAATTTCGTAAGGTCCGGGGAAGTGCTCCGTAAACAGGCCGTGCACAGAGGCACCGTAGCCGGCATAAGCGCCCGTATCCAAAATAGCGCTTCCGTCGAAGGCCAAAATCTTTCCCTCTTTGCTGAAACCCATTTTTACATGGGTCTTAATGCCATGGCGCTTATAGGTACAAGCCAGAACTTCCTCTCTGTCAAAAACGACCTTTGCCGGGCGCTTGGTCAGCCAGGAGACCAAGCTGGGGTAGATCTGGCAGGTATGTCCGTCCTTGCCGCCGAAGCCGCCGCCTACAAAGGCAGCACGCACACGCACTTGCTCCGGTGCCAAACCCAAAGCTCGGCAGATCATGAGCCGGTCGGCAAACACATTCTGAGAAGCGGTATAGACCATCAGACGGTCATCTTCCACATAGGCAAAGCAGGCATCCGGCTCCATATAGCCGTGATCCTGAGCGGGGGTCTCAAAATCGTCTTCTACAATGAGATAACTCTCTTCAAATGCTTTTTCTACATCGCCTTTTTCGTGGAAAAAGTCTGCCAGCAGATTGGAATCCCCGTGCAGCACCGGCAGGGCGGGATCCTTGGCGTCTTCTGTGTTGCGGACAATGGGCAGGCACTCGTACTCGACCTTCACCAGTTTTGCCGCTTCCTTGGCTTTTTCCCGGGTGTCCGCCGCGATGATCGCAATGGGCTCCCCGCGGAAACGGATCCTATCATAGGCCAGAACTGGGGTATCACAGAAAATATCCGCAACTACATTTTCGGCGAAATCTTTTCCGGTGAAGACCAGCACATCTTCGGGAAGGGCGGAAACATCAAGGGTGTGGACCGAGCCATGACTGATCTCAGAACGAACAAGAGCCAGCTCAAGCATATTTTCCATACGATAGTCGCCAGCATATAAGGCACGACCGGTAGCCTTGTCCATGCCTTCCAGCCGTCCGCGTTTTTCTCCAACGTATTGTCTCATTCTTTCTTCATCCTTTCTGTCAATAAACCGATGATTTGCATAGTATTTCCATTATAACATCTATTTTAGGCAGACGCAATTAAAAATTATCCGCCATTGAAATTTTAAAAGCTGGTGTCGAAGCAGAGCACCTGATTTGGTAAAGATAGAATCTTCTAAGCCAAATGTTTATAGTCAAGGTC
>JAUMXS010000044.1 GCA_030528965.1 Eubacteriales bacterium | reverse complement strand
ACAGAGGCGGAAAAAGAATACATGGTGCAGATGCGCCCGTCCACGACGTTCTTTAAGGACGGCGTTCGGCGCCTTTTGAAAAACAAGGTGGCAACCGTCAGTTTTATCGTGATCGTCCTGATCACCCTGTGTGCCATCGTCATCCCGATGTTCTGGCCCTATTCCTACGAGACTCAGCTGGGCATTACGCCTGGCAAACCGGTGGACTCCTCGTTTAATAATCTGGCCCCCTTTGAATACGGAAAAACCGAACTGGCCCGAATCGAGGCCGGGGAGGAAGTGTTTCCTCATGTCTTTGGTACGGACTCCGCCGGACGTGATTACTTCATCCGTGTGGTCTACGGGACACGTATTTCTCTTGCGGTCGGCTTCTTTGCCAGCCTGATCGTCCTTGTCATCGGTATGGTAGCAGGTTCTGTTTCCGGTTACTGCGGCGGCAAGGTGGACCTCGTTATCATGCGTATCGTGGATATCATCTACTCTCTGCCTGATATGCTGATGGTCATTCTGCTTTCCTCCGTGCTCGGTGTTGCGCTGGAGGGCCTTCTGGCGGGAACAGTACTGGAAAAACTGGGTAAGAACATGATCAGTCTTTTCATCGTGTTCGCCCTTCTCTATTGGGTATCCATGGCGCGTCAGATCCGCGGGCAGATCCTTTCGCTTAAGGAGCAGGAATACATTCTGGCCGCCCGCGCCACCGGGGCAAAAGGAAAATGGATCATTACCAAGCATCTGATCCCCAACTGCATCAGCGTGGTCATCATCTCCACAGCTCTGCAGATCCCCAGCGCGATCTTCACGGAAAGCTACCTCAGCTTTCTCGGTCTGGGCGTCAATGCCCCAATGCCCTCGCTGGGCTCTCTGGCCGCTGATGCTCTGAACGGAATTTCATCCTATCCGCACAGACTGGTCATTCCGGCTCTGGTCATTTCGCTGCTTGTGCTTTCCCTGAACCTTTTCGGCGACGGACTGCGTGACGCATTTGACCCCAAGCTTAACAGCTAGAAAGGAGCGTGTGAATTATGCCTCTGCTTGAAGTAAGAGATCTGCATACCTCCTTCTTTACCGATGCCGGTGAGGTCAAGGCGGTCAACGGAGTATCTTTCGACCTTGAACGCGGAAAAGTTCTGGGTATCGTTGGTGAGTCCGGATCCGGTAAGTCAGTTACGGCGTATTCCATCCTGCAGATCCTTGCGGGAACGGGAAAGATCGTTTCCGGTTCGATCCGCCTTGACGGGCAGGAACTTGTCGGCGCGGGGGAAAAGGTCATGAAGACCATCCGCGGCAACAAGATATCCATCATCTTTCAGGATCCCATGACGAGCCTGAACCCCACCTATACCATCGGCCATCAGCTTATGGAGGCCATTACCCTGCATACCAACCGCAACAAACAGCAGGCTCATGAGCGTGCTGTGGAGATGCTGCAGCTTGTCAATATCAATGAACCCGAAAAGCGCATGAACCAGTATCCTTTCGAGTTCTCCGGCGGCATGAGACAGCGAATCATGATCGCCATGGCGCTGGCCTGCGAGCCGGATATCCTCATTGCCGACGAACCCACCACCGCTCTGGACGTCACCATTCAGGCACAGATCCTTGAGCTGATGAAGTCTCTGCAGGAAGAACTGGGTATGGCGATCATCATGATCACGCATGACCTGGGCGTCGTGGCGCAGATGTGTGATGAAGTTATCGTCATGTATGCCGGTTCCCTGTGCGAACAGGGTACGGCCGATGAGATCTTCTATAATCCCTGTCATGAGTACACCAAGGGACTTATGCGTTCCATTCCCACGGCGAACACGGCCGGCACGAAGCTTCAGCCGATCACCGGTACGCCAATCGACCTTCTCAACATGCCGGCGGGCTGTCCTTTTGCACCCCGCTGCGATGCGGCGATGAAGATCTGTCTGCACAAGCGCTGCGAGAGAATGCTCATCAATGAGGACCATGCGGCTTCCTGCTGGATGAATGTCAAAAAGGGCCTGGATGACGGAAGCATTGTCCCGGAGGCAGAGAATACAGAAAACAGAGGTGATGCCCTGTGAGCGAGAACATGAATCATCCTCTTCTGGATATCAGAGGTCTCAAACAGTATTTCAACATCAGCATGGGCATGTTCAAGACAAAGCCCCTGAAGGCTGTTGACGGCGTTACCTTTACCATAAACCGCGGGGAGACTCTGGGCCTTGTCGGTGAATCCGGCTGCGGAAAGACTACGGTCGGACGTACGCTGCTCCATCTTTATAAGCCGACTGCCGGCGAGATCTGGTATGACGGCAAAAAGATCGAGACGGCACAGGATATACAGGAATTCCGCAAGAAAGCCACCATGGTCTTTCAGGATCCCTATTCTTCGCTTAACCCCCGTATGACCGTCGCTGACATCATCGGTGAGCCGCTGGATGTGCATAAGCTCTACAGTACCAAAGATGAACGGCATGACCGGATCCTAGAACTCATGGGCTATGTCGGCCTCAACAGTGAGCATGCCGCCCGATATGCGCACGAATTCTCCGGCGGACAGCGCCAGCGTATCGGTATTGCCCGTGCTCTGGCGGTCGATCCGGAATTCATCGTGTGTGACGAGCCGGTCTCCGCACTGGATGTGTCCATTCAGGCACAGGTCATCAATATGTTTGCCGAGCTGCAGGAAAAGCTTGGGCTGACCTATCTGTTTATCGCCCACGATCTTCTGGTCGTGCGCCACATCTCCAACCGTATTGCCGTCATGTATCTGGGCAAAATGGTGGAACTGGCCGATGCTGCAGAGATCTATGATCATCCGCTGCATCCCTATTCCAGAAGCCTGCTGTCCGCGGTTCCCGTACCTGATCCCAAGATCGCGCGCGCCAATAAGCGCATTGTGCTCCACGGCGATATCCCCAGTCCTCTGAATGCGCCCTCCGGCTGTCCCTTCCGTACGCGCTGTGTCTATGCGACGGAACAGTGTGCGGCCGAGATGCCGGAATTCAAAGAGGTTTCCAAGGGGCATTTCGTAGCTTGTCATTGTCTGGATAAAATCGATTAAGACTGCTTCATCATATGTGCTTTGAAATCCGGAGCGCATATTTTGAAAATACTATTTGAGGATGGAAGAATCATGAAGAAGATCATTGCTCTGCTCCTGGCTCTTGCTATGATGTTCGCTCTCGTTGCCTGCGGCGGTACTACCACCACCAGCACCCCCACTCCCGCGGCCAGCACCGAGCCCGAACCCGAAGTCGAAGAGCCCAGCTCTCTGGCGGTATGCCTCGCCTCCGAGCCTGATACGCTTGACCCCGCTCTGAACTCTGCGGTTGACGGCGCGACCATGCTCGCTCATCTCTTCTCCGGCCTTGCCAAGTGGGCCCAGAACGAAGATGGCAGCCTGGCGATCGTTGCCGACGCGGCTGAAGAGCTCGTGGAAGGCGTTCAGAACGAAGACGGCACTGTCACCTACACCTACACCCTGCGTGAGGGTCTGGCGTGGTCCGACGGTCAGCCTGTCGTTGCCGGCGATTATGAGTTTGCCTGGAAGCGCGCTGCCTCCACCGAACTGGCTGCCGACTACGGTTACATGTTCGAGGTTGTCAAGGGCTATCCCGATGAACTCGCTGTTACCGCAATCGACGAGAAGACCCTCGAAGTCACTCTTGCCAACGCTGTTTCCTACTGGAACGAACTGCTTGCTTTCCCCACCTACTACCCCGTTCGTGAAGATGTTGTCGGCAGTGAAGCCTGGGCTACCGAAGCCGAGACCTATGTCTGCAACGGCCCCTACACCATCACTTCCTGGACTCACAACAGCCTGATCGTTCTTGAGAAGAATGCCAACTACGTTGATGCGGATGCCATTCTCCTCGACAAACTGGAGTGCTACCTGTCTGATGACTCCAACAACATGCTCACCAACTTCGAAAACGGCTCCTGGCTCCTGATTGACGACGTTCCCACCAACGAGATGAAGGCCCTTGAGGCTGAGTATCCCGACGAGTACTTTGTTGTTGGCCAGATCGGCACCTACTATGTGAACTGGAACGTTAACAAGAACCTCCTGCCTGAGGGCAGTGAGCTGACCGGCGTTGAAGCCGAAGCCGCCCAGGCTGAGATCCGTGCTGCCATTGGCCTGCTCTTCGACCGCAACTACATCGTCGAAGAAATCGGCCAGGCCGGCCAGGTCCCCGCTTCCTCCTTCGTTTCCATGGGTATGACCAACCCCGACGGCACCGAGTTCTACGCGACTGCCGGCGACAGTGAGGAATACTACGGCTACTACGACGTTTCCGCCGAAGCCTATGAAGCCAACTGGAATTCCGCTATCGAAACCCTGAAGAAGTACTACACCTTCGATGAAGCCACCCAGAAGTTTACCGATTTCCCGACCCTGACCTACCTGTATAACACCAGTGATGCCCACAAGGCCATCGGTGAGTATCTGGCCGGCGCTCTGGCTTCCGTCGGTATCACCATGAATCTGGACAACCAGGAATGGAACACCTTCCTGAACACCAGAAAGAACGGTGAGTACTTTGTCGCCCGTAACGGCTGGCTGGCCGACTACAACGATCCTATCTGCTTCCTGGATATGTGGGTCACCGCTTCCGGCAACAACGATGTCCAGTTCGGCAAGGATGCTCATGCTGAGCTTGCTATGTATGACCTCGACCTCACCGAGTTCGGCATCGACTATGTTGTCGAAGACGGCACTTGGGCTGAGACCTATGACGTTCTCATCTCCGAGATCAAGGGCTGCACCGATACCGAGACCCGTTATGCCATGATGCACGTTGCGGAAGACCTTCTCATGTCTACCGGCTGCATCTCTCCGCTGTACTTCTACACCGACATCTATATGCTCGATGACAGCGTGAGCGGCTTCTTCTCCAACCCCCTCGGATACAAGTACTTCATGTACTGCACCATCGGCTAAGCGATCTCCTTTATGCTTCGCGGATTCCGGTGAATTGATTTAAACATCAGCTTCACCGGTTCCGTGAGCTGAAATGAAAAATAACGGGTATTCGGCTCTAATGCCGAATACCCGTTATTCTTTTTATAGAAAGGCTTGGACGATATGATGCGCCGAGCGGTTTTTTGGCCAATTCGCCTGCAGTGTATTGAAAGCCCGTCCTGGTATTATCTGCCGAATAATTTGCTCCAAAAGCTTTGTTTTTTTCCGGCATTCTTTTTGAATGATTCTGTTGGGGAGGACGAGATAGCGAAATTTTCGGTCGACAGAAAGTCTATCCGGAAATGATCATACATACTGTCAAGTTCGAGCAGTTTATCCCGAAAAGCGGGGAAGTCTTCGCTGTTGAGATCGGTCAGTATGTAGCAATACATGATCTGATCCGTGCATTTCTTATATAAGCGGGAGAAAATGAGCCCTTCCAGTCCGCCTTGTATGCACAGGGTAACAGAGTTTAAGAATCGAGGATCAAACTGAACTTCGATTATGTGAGCAGTCTCGTCGTTTGCCAGTGTCAGAGGCTTGGAGGCGCGAATGCAGTGCTTCATAGCGATCTGTTTGGCAGCAGCGGTTTTGGCCGCGATGCTTTCGGCCGGATCTTCGGAATTGATCTTTGCAAGGAGTTTTCCCGACAGGTCGGAGTAAAAGCCGTTGTCTTCCATCTCCTGAATTGCTGCATCAACGATACCTGTCAGCTTAGCCTGGAGCTCCGGCTTACCCTCAAGCCGAGTATAAAGCTTTTTTACAAACCGTTCCACAATTATCCCTCCGAGTTATATTTATTTAGAAACTTATTTATCAGCCTTTGACAACAAAACCACCGTCTCGACATGTGAGGTGCGGGGGAACATATCGACGGTACAGCCGCGCACGGCTTCATAACCTGCGTCGGCAAAGCGCCGCAGATCCCGGGCAAGCGTGCCCGGATCGCAGGAAACATAGACCACCCGTTCCGGCGCAAGCTCGGCAATGCAGGAGATCACGCCCTCGGCAAGACCTTTCCGCGGGGGATCCACGATCACAAGCTGCGGATGCAGGCCTCTCTGACAGAAGATCTCCACTGCCTTTTCCGCGTCCGCGCAGAGGAATTCTGCATTCAATACGTTGTTTTCCTGGGCGCTACGCTTGGCGTTTTCCACGGCGGCATCAATGACCTCTACGCCGATCACCTGTCCGGCACGCTGCGCCAGACAGAGACTTATGGTACCGGCCCCGCAGTACAAATCCAGAACTGTTTCGTCGGCTTTCGGTGCAGCCAGCGAAAGAGCGAGATCATAGAGCTGTTCTGCCTGCGGCGGATTCACCTGGAAGAACGACGCGGGGGACAGGGCGAACCGAAGGCCGCAGAGCATGTCCTCGAGTGTGTCGTTTCCCCAAAGCGTGCGAAATTCCCCGGCAAGCACCGTGTTGCCCCGTGTACGGTTGAGACAGAGCGCAAGAGACGTCATCTCCGGACAGGCAAAGCGCAGTTTTTCCGTAAGTGCCCGGATCTCATGACCCGAAAGCTCCCGGGAAGAGGCCAGACAGACCATGGATTTCCCGCTGGATGCGGAAACGCGCACCAGAAGATGACGGATGCCATCCTGTCCCAGAGCCTCGTTGTAGGCGGGGATCTCCAGCGCGCACATCCAGCGCCGTACGGCTGCGGCCGCACGGTTGGCAGCCAATGGAACGGCAGGGCAGTTTTCCACCGGAACGATCTCGTGGCTTCGCGGGCGATAATAGCCCGTTACGGGTTCTCCGTCCCGTTCGCCGACAGCAAAAATGACCTTATATCGCCAGGGCCGGCTCAGATTGGCGGCCCGGATATGATCCATCACAGGTTCTGCGCCGCCAATGCGCAGAAGGGTCTCGCGTACGCGTTCCTGCTTAAAATGCAGCTCTTCTTCATAGCTCATGTGCTGAAGAGCACAGCCGCCGCAGCTTTTAAACAGGGGACAGACGGGTTCTCTGCGCTGCTCCGATGCCTGCAGGCAGCGTTCACCGCGTGCCCAGACAGCGGTTTTTCCGACTTTGACGAGCTTTATTTCCCAGATCTCACCCTGCAGGGTGCCGGGAACGAATACGGCTCGGCCCCGAACGCGGCATACACCGGCCCCTTCGGAGGTGTAGCTGGTGATCTCAGCGGTGTATATCTGGTTTTTTACCAGTTCATCTTTCATTACATCTCACCAAATTTATTGTACCACAATCGGAAAAGGTTTTACAACCGGTGATTCCGTTTTCATGAAAGATGTGATAAACTGGATGCCGAATTGTTCATTTGTTTTGGGAGGGATCATTTTGAGGGAACTGTTGGACCTTTTCCTGACCTTTGCCCGGATCGGAGGATTGACCTTCGGCGGTGGATATGCCATGCTTCCGATGCTTCAGCGTGAGGTGGTCGAACACCGGGGCTGGGCAACGGAAGAAGAACTTGTGGACTGGTTCGCCGTTGGACAGTGTACACCCGGTATCATCGCTGTGAATGTAGCGACCTTCACCGGAAAGAAATGCCGTGGAACCGCAGGGGCTCTTGCAGCTACGCTGGGCGTGATTTTCCCGTCTATGGTGATCATCACGGTCATCGCGGCTGTGCTCCAGAGCTTTATGCAGATCGAAGCCGTTTCCCATGCGTTTGCCGGGATCCGTGTCTGTGTCTGCGTTTTGATCGCCAACGCCGTGCAGAAGCTTTGGAAAGGTGCCGTAAAGGATCATTGGGGCTGTTTGATTTTCGCCCTGACACTGGCGGGGACCATGCTTCTTGACCTGAGCCCTGCGGTCTTTGTGCTGGCGGCAGGCGCAGCCGGACTGCTGATTCGTGAGTTGGAGGCCCGAAAGAAATGATCTATTTACAGCTTTTTTGGGAATTTTTCAAAACCGGTCTGTTTTCCGTCGGCGGCGGATTGGCCACGCTTCCGTTTCTCTATGAGATGGGCGAAAGAACCGGCTGGTTTACCGCTGAAAATGTAGCCGACCTGCTGGCGATTGCGGAATCCACCCCCGGTCCCATCGGTATCAATATGGCCACCTATACCGGCTATATCTGCGGCGGGATCCCCGGCGTCCTGACGGCATGCCTGGGCCTTGTTACCCCTTCGTTCTGCATCATTCTGCTCGTGGCCGCTTTCCTGAATAAGTTCCGTCACAGCCGTCTGGTCGAAAACGCCTTTTACGGCCTGCGTCCTGCGTCCATGGGCCTGATTACGGCGGCGGGCCTTTCGGTGGCCGTGATCGCTCTTATGAACCTGCCCCTGTATGCTGAAACCTCGAAACTGACGGACGCCCTGCGCTGGGAAGCTGTTGTGCTGGCAGCGCTTATCTGGGGCCTTACGAACCGCGTGACGAAAACGAAAAAACTGCATCCGATCGTCTTTTTGGGAGCATCTGCCGTTGTGGGCATCATTCTGAAGTTCTGAAAGAAACGGTTACAAGAGCCCGAAGAAGACCCATGCCAGAGCAGCGGAAAAGACGGCGTGCAGAACTTTTCCGAACAGATGCCGTTTCATCGAAAGACCCGTACCGCTCAGAATGCCCAGAGCTTGAAAATGTACCGAAATGCCTCCCCAGCCGAGAAGACCGGCGGCAAGCGCCAGATTTTCGCGTGATGGGGCCAGCCCTGCCATGCTTCCCATGCCGCTTCCCAGTTCCCAGAACCCGGTGAGAAATGCCCGTGTGAAGCTCAGTTCTCTTCCGGTACGGACGGCCAACGCACCGGCGGGCGCACTGAACAGTCCCAACTCGTCAAGAACGGCCAGAAACGCCGAAAAGAAAATGACAAAACCGCATACAGCCGCCATGGATCTGACCGATATGCGAACGCTTTCGGACAGCGCTTCCGGCAGACTTACCGCCCGCAGATGGAATTTTTTCCGTCCTGCGGGCGTCGTGTTTTTTCTCCGGGGAAAAGAGAGAAGAAAGCCTGTGAATGCCGCCGCAATACTGTGGATAAGATAAAGCAGGAAACCGATGGCGGCAGAGCCGAATATGCCCACGCCTGCGGCACCCACAATGAAGGCAGGGCCGGAATTGTCACAGAAGGCGAGAAGCCGTTCCGCTTCGTCCCTGCTGATCTTTCTGCTTTGGAACAGATCAGCCGCTGCGGCGGCACCGAGCGGATACCCTCCGGAAAGCCCTAGAAGGAACACGGCGGAACACTCACCGGACACGCCGAACAGCCGTGCCGTGAGCGGCGCGGTCAGTGTTCCCAGTGCTTCCGGAAGTCCCAGACGCATCAGCAGGGAGACGGCTGTGAAAAAGGGAAACAGGGATGGAATGATGATCTGCACACAGGTGTTTATGCCTGCGGCAGTTCCCTCTCGGGCACTTTGTGCACAGAACAGAAGGATCAGAAACAGGAATACTGCGGAAAAAAGTGTCGATATACGTTTTGCTTTCATGTGCTCACCTCATCCTTGGTCAACCTGTTTCACCCTATGCTGCCGGGGGGCTATTCTTGACGGGCGGTGCATAAAATCTCTGGGGGAGGTGGTATTTCTGCGCAAACAGGGACTGGCGCTGGAGACTGCGGAACGCTTTGATCTGCCGCCGGAGTTATTTGCCGGTGCGCCGAGACTGACGCTGTCCGGCACCCGCCGGGCGTTGGTGGAAAATCACCGCGGTCTGCTGGAATACGGACGGGAACGAATCGAGATTGGCGGCAGAAGGATGCACCTCCGGCTTTTGGGTGAAGGGCTGGAACTTCGTGCCATGGACGCCGACTGCATTGTCATCACGGGAACTATCACCGCCGTGGAACTGGAGCAAGGAGGACGGAACAAATGATTCGAATGACCGACAGATTTCGCGGTTTCACACGTATAGAAGCGGTCGGCACGTTTCCCACAGGGCTTTTGAACCGCTGTGCACAGGCAAAGATCGTGTTCTGGGATGCGGAGCCCGCGGATGCCTATACTTTGCGGCTGACGATCCGCACGCGGGATCTGCGCCGCGTGCAGGAACTGGGACGGATCTGTCGCTGTTCTGTTAAAGTGTTGTTTGCAGGCGGTACGCCGAGCGCCCTTGCCCGGCTGCGCCGTCGTGCCGTCATGGCGATCGGGCTGGTTGCCTGTTTGGGCCTGCTCATGTGGTCTTCTCTTTACATATGGGATATGGAAGTGATCGGCGAGGAGACGGTGTCCGAAGCGGAGATCCTTGCTGCACTGGACAAGGCAGGTGTTCGTATCGGCAGTTTTTGGCCGGACTTTACGAGCGACAGCATTCGATCTCTTGTTCTGGCGGAAATGCCGGAACTGCGCTGGATGACTGTCAACGTACGGGGCAGCCGTGCGGAGGTCATCGTACGGGAGCGCATACAAAAACCGGAGATCGTCGATGAAAATGCTCCGACGGATGTGGTTGCGGAAAAAACGGGTATCATTACGGAAATGCGGGTGCTGTGGGGACAGCCGATCGCAGTACAGGGGCAGACTGTCCTAGGGGGAGAGACGCTTGTGTCCGGAATGACGACAAATGGCTTTGCGCCGGCGCAGGCGGAACACGCCATGGCGGAGGTTTGGGCGCGCACATGGTATGAACTGACAGCGGTATCGCCGCTTTCCGGAGAGCAAAAGATCGAAGGGGAGAGGGAGAAAAATCGCTGGGCGCTGAAAATAGGAGGAAGACGTATAAATTTTTACGCAGGCAGTGGAATTTTGGGTGCGAACTGTGATAAAATCAAAAAAGAGTATCAGTTGGCTGTGCCGGGGCTTTTTGTGCTGCCGGTTTCACTGTTGCGGGAGTCACTGACGCCGTATGATACGGTGACGGTTTCTCCGGATACCGGACGCCTGCAGGCGGAACTGGAAACGTCGCTTCGCGAGCAGCTCATCCGGGAGATCGGACCGGAGGGAGAGATCCTGAGCCCGTGCTATACTGCCGTGGAAGCGGACGGCCTGCTGTATGTAACACTTCGTGCCGAGTGCCGGGAGCGGATAGATATGCTCCGCCCGCTGGAGACCGGCGAGTGGCAGACCGATCTCATGACACGGTCAACAAATGATTAAAACAGAGGG
>JAUMXS010000140.1:2065-2539 GCA_030528965.1 Eubacteriales bacterium | reverse complement strand
GGTCCTTACAAAGCCGTTCTGCGCGTAAACGCAGCTGTGCCGGGGAGGCCAGAAGCATCTGCAGAACCGGAATTTTACTGCCGGCGACTCCCTCGGCATACAGAGCCAGAGTCGTATCCAGCGCAGCGATCGTCATTTTATCGACCCGAAGAGCGCGCATGAGCGGATGCTTTTTCAGCTGGTCAATATACCGGCTGCGACCAAGAATAATACCTGCCTGCGGTCCGCCGAGAAGCTTGTCTCCACTGAAGCAAACGATATCCACCCCGGCAGCAAGGCTCTCGGCGGCACAGGGGAGATCCATGGCATCAAGGCCCTCAATGCGTACCGGAAAAGCACTTCCCATATCCTCGATCACAGGAAGGTCATGTTCATGAGCCAGCTCCGCCAGCTCCGTCACGGAAACGAAGCTGGTAAACCCCACAATACGGAAGTTGCTGGTGTGTACCTTCATGAGTGCGAAAGTGTTTTCTC
>JAUMXS010000140.1:0-2021 GCA_030528965.1 Eubacteriales bacterium | reverse complement strand
GTCGGTAAGGTGCGTTTTGTTTGTGGTCCCCACTTCGCGGAGAATACAGCCGCAGCTTTCCATGATCTCCGGCACACGGAAAGAACCTCCGATCTCTACCAGTTCGCCCCGGGAGATTACAGCTTCATGTCCGGCACCGAGCGCACTGAGAATGAGCAGGACGGCCGCCGCGTTGTTGTTCACGATCAGGGCACTCTCTGCTCCTGTCAGCTTCTGCAGACGTCGCTCCGCGGAGCAGCAGCGATCTCCCCGAGACCCAGTATTCAGGTCATACTCGAGATTGGAATATCCGCCGGCAGCATCGGAGGCGGCATCGGCAGCTTCTTTTGCCATAGGCGCGCGGCCAAGATTGGTATGCAGTACCACACCGGTACCGTTGATCACACGGCAAAGATCTTGTCTGCGTATCTGATTCAAACGAGCCAGGATCCGGGCGCAGATATCTGTTTCCGGAGGCAGAATTCCATTTCCGAAGCGAAGATCAACACGGATCTCCTCCAGTACTTCACGGATTACAGATGTTTTCATCGAGCGATCCAAAGGGCGGGACGCAATTTCCGGTTGATGCAGCAGATCATCTACTTTGGGTATTTTTCTCATATTTCCGTTTGAAGACATGTTGTACCCCTTCCACGGCCATATAACATTAGTACGCCGCGAAACCGAAGGTCCTGCGGCGTACTGCGTTTCGTATAGTTTATAACCGGATCACTGCCCGGAAGCCAGGGCTTCTTCCAGCGCGAGAGCAAGCTGATCGGGGCAGGAAGTGGGCTTTCCGCCGCAGCGCACGCCCTTGATCCGGGCGATCACATCTTCTGCACGCCAGCCTTCGACCAGGCTGCTGATGCCGTTCAGGTTTCCGTTGCAGCCACCGCCGAACCGGACGTTGTGGACCACTCCGTCTTCCAGATCGAATTCAACGCCGAAGGAACAGGTCCCACGGTTACGATGGATATAATGAGCCATAATGAATCCTCCTTATGAATGCCATAGGGTAGATAGCTTTCGGATGTTAAGTCTGTCGGACTTCGTCAGCGAATACGGCGGCACTCCAAATAATAGCGTTTATCCGGGGCGTGGCCGATGGAGAAACTCTTCCGAGGGAATGCTCCGCTGCGCATGACAGAAGGAAACAGCTCCGACTTGTCCATGGCAGGCAGAAGCACCGCGCAGCACCCGGGCTGACGGCCCAGTTCTTCGGCGGTTTCCGTTCCATGGACATAGTCGATACGGCCGCCGTGTTTATTAAGAAAATTCTGACAGAAATCTTCGGCAGCTCCAATTAACTGACCGATGGTGAAGCCGCTGACATCCAGATGAAGGCTTTCCCGACCGACAGTAAAGCCGATCGTGTGACCGGAACCGGAATGTGCTTCCCAGAAATGTGCAGCCTCTTCCAGAAAAGCGTCCGCGTTGGTGTCAAACAGCACACGATGGATGGGCTCAAAGTCGATGGCCTCATCATGAACGTTGACGAGTTCCACGAGACCGTAACGGGCAGGGCAGGTTTCCAACTCAGCGGGGCTAAGTGTGGAACGAATCCGTTCCCAGCAGAGCTTGGCGGTTGCGAGACTGTGGTTACCGTCACCCATCGCAAAGAGCATCGGATACTGCACATCGCCGTATCTGCGCTTCAAAGCTTCGGGAGAACCCAGTTCATCGAGCGCCGCAATGGTTTCCTCAAGCACCTTGCCGGAAACCAGCCAACCGGTCAGGTGGCCGCCGCCCAGCATGAGATCGAAGTCATAGAGCTTTTCCATGGAAGGCTTTTTCTCGGCCAGAGCTTCGATGACAAGTTTCTCCGGATCATCTGCCAGAACCATGACATGAGGCATTTCTAGGGAAGCGAGGGAGCGGACGGCAACGCGCGGCGGCAGCCGGCTTTCAACCGTGCCCTCCGTGGCGCGGACCGGAGAAGTGCTTGCGCTGCTGTAATCGTAAGCCGCCAGATCGATAGCTCCGACCAGTCCGCGGCGTACCCGTCCGTCGGACTGTTTCCGTTCCACATAAACCATGCTCTG
>JAUMXS010000043.1 GCA_030528965.1 Eubacteriales bacterium | reverse complement strand
GTTCTTGTTCAGCTTCAGCGTCTTGGACGGAGACTGCACACGCATGCGCCGGGAAAACTCATATTTCGGTACAAAAATGCGTTCGCCCCGCGTCAGCTTCGTGAAATGATCGTTCAAAAGATCCATATCCAGGCACAGCGGCGATTCCAGATCGTACTGTCCGTCCGGCGTGCGGGGTACGTCTGCCGGCGTGATCGTACGGAAATAGTTATCCATCGCAATACTGTGCGTCTTGATGCCGCGGCGCGAAAGCACTTCCGCGATCTTCATCGACGTCGTCGTCTTTCCGCTTCCGGACGGGCCCGACAAAAGCACGATCGGGCTGTTCGGAAGGTTTGCCGTAATGCGGTCCGCCGCATCCTCGAGCCGCGCGGCGTATATCGCATCACACTCCCGGATGAACTCCGCGGCGTTCTTCCGACAGCATTCGTTGATCTCCTCCAGCTTGTAGACAGTACACTTCTCCTGCTTAAAGGACATGGTCTCCGCTCCTTTCCGTCTTATCCGGCATTCCGTAGAACGCCGCGATTTTTTCTTTATCGCTGACCACCCGATCGATGGCCGCGCAATATTCCTTCGCATACTTGGGGGTAAAAAGACGCTCGATGCGTCCGTCTCCCCGGGTGAGCTTGGTCGAGGCTCCTCCGCCCATCGCCAAAATCCCGGTCAGCTCCTCCATAATACAGAGATTATACAGATTCGCATGTCCCGGAAGCGTCCAGCCGACATTCTCAAATCCGCCCGCCATAAACTTCTGCCGGTACAGGTAGTAGGGCACATACCCCGCTTCCGTCAGCCGCCGGCACGCCGTCTCGACCATCTGTCCGATGTCCTCCGGAGACGGCAAGACAGCGTCCTCCAGCAGGATCCGCGAACCTTTCTTGCGTGCTAAGGTATGCACCGTGATATTCTCCGGTCTGAGCGCCAATACCCTTTCCAGCGAACGGCCGAAATCCTCCGGCGTATCATCCGGCAGGCCCGCAATGAGATCCATGTTGATGTCAAAATCCGCGATCCGGCGCGCCGTTTCCAGCGCATCCACAACGTCCTGCGCCGTGTGCCGCCGTCCTGCGGCCTCCAGCACGCGGTCCGTCATGCTCTGGGGATTCACGCTGATCCTCGTGACCCCCTGCCGACGCAGCACCTCCAGCTTCCCGGGCGTGATCGTATCGGGTCGACCGGCCTCAACACAGAATTCCCGGCAGGCGGAAAGATCAAAATTCTCCCGCAGCGCTGTGCACAGTTCCTGCAGCTGCGTCTCATCCAGCGTAGTGGGCGTGCCGCCGCCGATATACACCGAAACCGGCCGCAGGCCGCAGCGTTTTACCACCGCCGCCGCAGCTTCGATCTCTTTTTTCAGCGCCTCAAGGAAAGCCGGAAGCATCGAAATGCTCCGGGAAACATCCTGACTCACGAAGCTGCAGTATGCACAGCGCGAGGGACAAAACGGGATCCCGACATACAGGCAGACATCCTTCTGCGGATCCAGTGTCCGCAGCACTTCCATACTGGCGCGGGCCGCATGCACGCAAAGATCCGCACGGGCGGGATGGACGTCATTCTCCCGGATAAACTGTGTGCGTGCCGTTTTTTCGGAGGCCCCCAGCTCTATCTTCCGGCTGAGGATCCTCGCGGGACGCACTCCCGTCAGCGCACCCCAGACGGGTCTTTCCCGTCCCGATCGCAGCGCTGCCCGGTAAAAAGCCAGTTTCACGAGTCTCTGCTGCTGCCGGGTCTCTTCCAGCGGATCGGACCGATCGGGCAGCAGGCAGCGCGCCTGTCCTTCATATATCGTTCCGTCCAGACCGAGCCGGCACTGCGCCGTCATATATTTCCTGCCGCGCCGCAGCGTAATCCTTGCGCTGTCCGCCCCGGAAGGTTTTTCCGGATACTGCGGCCGCTCCTCGGGGAACAGAGTCAGCAGCATCTGCTCAACGGCATACCGACAGTCGTGGCCGATGAGGAAAAGTTCCATATGCCCTTTCCTCAGACGCGGTTAATCATGTGTCCGCAGGAGGGATAGGGCCATCTGCTCTTTTCCGAAAGCGATTCGAGCGTATCGGCCGTCTCACGCAGGGCCTCCATGGCCGGGAAGACCCGCTCACGATACATCTTCGCGCGTACATCCACAGACACAGGGGCGCCCGTGCAGGCCGCAAGCTCCGCATCCAGAGCTTCCGTGCAGTCATACAACCTGTCGGACAGTTCGGAGACACGGCTCAGAAGCGCAGTTTCCGCCTTGCAGGCAAGAGAGGCATCGGCTTTGCGCTTGGCGTTTACCGCGCCCGCCAGACGATCGGAGAAGGCGATCACGGCAGGCTGGATGTCCCGGCGGGCCATTTCCAGCATGACGCGGGCCTCAATGGCCATGCGGCTGCAGTAATTCTCCAGCTGGATCTCGCAGCGGGCATGCATCTCCTCGGGACTCAGTACGCCGCGGCGCGCAAACAGCTCGACGTTTTTCTCGTCCGCCCAGGCAGGCAGGGCATCCGCCGCGGAGGGTTTTTCCGACAGCCCCCGCGCCGCAGCTTCCCTGCGCCATTCTTCACTGTATCCGTTTCCGTTAAACACGATCCGCCGATGACGCTTGACCGTTTCACGAAGCAGATCATGAAGCGTTTCGTTGAAATCTTCCGCGCTTTCCAGCGCATCCGCAATCATTCCCAGAGATTCCGCCACGATGGTATTCAGCACCGTGGTGCAGTCGGCACCGGACATGGAGGAACCCAGCATGCGGAACTCAAACTTATTGCCCGTGAAGGCAAAGGGAGAGGTGCGGTTGCGGTCGGAATTATCCCGCGGGATGGGCGGCAGTACGTCCACGCCGATGCGCAGATTTTCATGCCGGGCCGGACCGATCGGCTTTCCGTCGCTAAGATAATCCAGAACGGCTTCCAGCTCCTCGCCCACGTACACGGAAATGATGGCCGGAGGCGCCTCGCTCATGCCCAGACGGAGATCGTTCCCCGCAGATGCCACCGACGCACGGAGCAGTTCCTGATACTCATCCACGCTCCGGAGCACCGCGCAGAAGAATGTCAGGAACATCGCATTCTCCGCAGGCGTATCGCCGGGCTCCAGAAGATTGATGCCGGTATCGGTCATCATAGACCAGTTATTATGCTTGCCCGAACCGTTGATGCCCGCAAAAGGCTTTTCATGCAGCAAGCAGGCCAGATCATGCCGTCGGGCCACCTTGCGCATAATCTCCATCACCAGCTGGTTATGGTCCACGGCGACGTTTGCCCGTTCATACACACAGGCCAGCTCATGCTGGGCAGGGGCTGTCTCGTTATGCTCGGTGCGTGCAGGGATACCGAGCCGCCAAAGCTCTTCGTTCAGATCTTTCATGAACGCGGCGATGCGGGTCTTGATACGGCCGAAATAATGGTCGTCCAGTTCCTGTCTCTTGGGGGGCTTCGCGCCCAGAAGTACTCTGCCCGTATACAGGAGATCCTTGCGCCGCTTATAGGCCTCACGGTCGATCAGAAAATACTCCTGCTCCAGACCGATCATCGGGCGCACCTGTTCGCACTCCACGCCAAACAGCCGCAGGAGGCGCAGGGCCTGTGTGTTCAGCACTTCCATCGACCGAAGGAGCGGTGTGCGCATATCCAGCGCATGGCCGCCGTAGGAACAGAATGCCGTCGGGATGCACAGAACGTTATCCTTGATAAACGCGCAGGACGTGGGATCCCATGCGGTATAACCGCGGGCTTCAAAGGTGGCACGCAGTCCGCCGGAGGGGAAGCTGGAAGCATCCGGTTCGCCCCGGATCAGCTCCTTGCCGGAAAAATCCATGATCGCGCCGCCGTGGCCGTCAGGCGTCAGAAAACTGTCATGCTTTTCGGCCGTCACGCCGGAGAGCGGCTGGAACCAGTGCGTAAAATGCGTCACGCCCTTCTCCACAGCCCAGTCACGCATAGCGGCTGCCACCGCCTGTGCCGTTTCAGGCTGTAAAGGCGCTCCGCGCTCGATCGTATCCCGCAGAGCCGCATAGGCCTCCGCCGGGATGCGCTCCTGCATCACCTTTTCGTGAAATGCCATACATCCAAACATTTCCGGCAGTTTCATCATAGTCCCGCAACCTCCCGTTCAAACACGTTTTCCTTATGTATCAAAAAAAGGAAACACCTTTCTCATTATACACCATAGTATTCCTTATATTATAATCTTTTGTCGGGAGCTATGTCAAGCACAGCGCAAAACTCTCCCGGTCTCTCTCCGCATTTCCGGCCCGTATTTCCGGCAAAAAGTTCCCTCCGTCATACCAACGTCATCCCGGCAAAGGATGCCTTCCCATACTTGTGCCGGAAAACAAAAAGAGAGGCAAACTCCCGACTGCATCCTATCGGGTGAACTCTTGCGCTGGACCCCCGGGCGTGGTATAATGTAATTCTATGAAAAATCGGCAGGATATTCCCGGGATCCCGGGTTTTCCCTGAAGAACACCGGGTCTTATCCCATCCCTTACCCCAGAGAAAACCTTCGGCTCTTTTGCCGGGGGACCAGATTCGGAAGAGAGGACTTCTCCCCTATGCGTGACCGGAACGAAGATCTGGCACACAGTGCGCTGAACCTGCCCGCCCAGGATGCGGACAAGCTTCTTGCCGTGGCTGACGGCGTCTGTGCGCTGCTCTATATCTACCTTCTGCGCGGCGGCGGGTTCGATGACCCCGCCGGGACCGCGCGTACTTTGCGTTGCTCCGAACGGGAAGTTCTCGATGCTGCCGAGCGGCTGCGGGCCATGGAGCTCTCTGCCGTCAGCCTCAACGGGGCCAGATCCGCCGCGCCCGTCACGCATCTCCCGCCGCCCGACGGCGCCGCCGAATACTCGAGCGAGGAGATCTCCGGCCGGACCGCCTCCGATCCCGCGTTTGCCGGTCTCGTCGCCGAGACCCAGCGCGTCATGGGCCGTCTGCTCTCCGGGACCGATCTCCGAATCCTTTTCGGACTGTATGACCGTCTGGGACTGCAGCCGGAAACCATCCTCCTTCTCGTGAATCACTGCGCGGAACGCGCCCGGAAACGCTACGGCGAAGGCCGTGCGCCCACGCTCCGTGCCATTGAAAAAGAAGCTTACATCTGGGCCAACCGCGAGATCCGCACACTGGAACAGGCCGAGGCCCATCTCGCCGCCCTCGCAGCCCGCGAGGCCGACAGTTATGAGCTTTGCCGTGTTCTCGGTCTGCGCGGCCGGGAACCCTCCGCCTCCGAACGCCGGTATATGGACAGCTGGCTCGAACTGGGTTTCTCCCCCGAAGCTCTCGCCATCGCCTATGACCGTACCGTTCTCGGCACCGGCAAACTTACCTGGCGGTATATGGACTCCATCGTGCGCAGCTGGCATTCCAAAGGGCTGCACACTCCGGACGAAATTGAGGCCGGCGATACCCGTACCGCCCCTGCGCCCCGTTCGGGCCGTTCTTCCACTGCCCGGCCGGAATCCGTAAACGCCCCCGCTGACGATGACCTTTCGCGGCTGGAACGCCTGCTCAAAGGCTGACCCCCGTGTCGTACATACTTTGACCTTTTCCCTTTTACTATCTTTTTGACAGGAGGACCCGGACCATGGCGTTGGAAGGAAAACTGCTGGCCCGCGCACGTGACCGGCTCGAGGAACGCCGGCGCGTCAACGCCGCCGAAACGGTACGCCGCCGCACGGAAACCTATGCCCGGATCCCGGAACTTCGGCACATCGATGACCGCCTGCGCGGCATCATGATCGAACTGGTGGGCCTCGCGCTCGGGCGGTCTGACCGCCCCGGACAGGAACTGGAGGAGGAAAGCCTTGCCCTCCAGGCCCGCCGTGCCGAACTTCTGCAGCGATACGGATTCCCTGCCGACTGGCTGGAACCCATCTACAGCTGTCCGGACTGTCACGACAGCGGCCATCTCGCCGACGGAAAAACCTGTGCCTGTCTGCGCGAACTCTATACGCAGGAGCAGACAGCCGAACTCAGCCCCCTTCTTCGGACCGGAGCGGAAAGTTTCGAGAATTTCCGTCTGGATTATTATCCCCTTGAGCCTGTGCAGGACGGGGAGTCCCCCCGCCGTCACATGGAGCGCGTTCTGCAGGCCTGCCGTGCCTGGGCCCTGAATTTCGGCCCGAACTCCCTGAACCTTCTGTTCAGCGGCGGGCCGGGTCTCGGCAAGACCTATCTCGCCGCCGCCATCGCCCGCGTCGTCTCGGCTTCGGGCCATTCCGTCGCGTATGACAGCGTCGGCGCCGTACTCGCCGTCTTTGAAACGCAGAAATTCTCCCGCGACAGCTCCGAAGCGGCGGACGCCGCCGCGCGTGCGCGGCAGGTCCTCGGCTGTGACCTTTTGATCCTCGATGATCTTGGCACCGAAATGAACACCGGCTTCACCGCCGGCGCCCTCTATACCATCATCAACGGCCGGCTCGTCGCCGGAAAAAAGACGGTCATCACCACAAATCTCACCGCCGACCAGCTTGCCAACCGCTACGGTCCGCAGCTGGCTTCCCGCCTGTTGGGCGATTTTCACCGGCTGGATTTCCGCGGCAAGGATATCCGCCTGAGCAGAAAGGAGAGCCTTTGAGCCATGTCTGACCAGTTTGAGCTGACCTGCCGCCTGCCCCTTCTGGACGAACAGGGGCTGCTGACCCGTCCCGGCTATGCCCGCGCGCCGTTCTGGGACTACCGCCGCGAGGCGGTAAAGGCGTCTTCCCTCCGCAGAAAAGAATGGGACTATTACCTCATCTCCAACGGACGTTTTGCCCTCGCTCTGACCATCTCGGATCTCGGCTATGCCGGGATGCACACCGTTTCCCTTATTGATCTGGAAGCCCGCAGGGAAACTACCTGCAGCAGTCTCGGCTCCCCTCCCGGCAAGAAGGATAAACTCCCCGAACAGAGCGAGTACGGAAACTGTCACGCTTCCGGCCGCGGCTTCGGTATGCATTTCCTCAACGACGGGAAAAACCGTACCCTCATCGTCCAGATGCGCCGTTTTGCCAAAGAGGGTCCTCTCTCCGCCCGCATTGAGCTCACGGAGGAACCTCAGGACTCCATGTGCATCGCCACGCCCTTTGAGGAACCCGGATGCTTCTATTATAACCGGAAGATCCCCTGCCTCCGTGCCTCCGGGACCGTGTCCTGCGGCGGTCGGGACTATGTCTTCGATCCCGCGGACAGCTTCGCCGTTCTGGACTGGGGCCGCGGCGTCTGGCCCGGACACGTCACCTGGTACTGGAGCGCCGCCTCCGGCATGACGCCCGACGGTACCCGTACCTTCGGTTTTAACCTCGGCTATGGCTTCGGCGATACCTCCGCCGCCACGGAAAACATGCTCTTTTGTGACGGCCGCGCCCATAAACTGGGCGAAGTACATTTCGAGATTCCCATGACGGACAAGGGAAAATATGACTACATGAAAGCCCCATGGCATATTTCTTCCGAAGACGGACGTCTGGACCTTGCGTTCAAGCCCGTTCTCGACCGAAAGAGCCATACGAATCTTCTGGCTGTCAAATCCGATCAGCATCAGGTGTTCGGTCACTTCAGCGGCCGCGCTGTGCTCGACGACGGAGAAGAGATCCTGCTGCAGGAGTTTCCGGGCTTTGCCGAAAGGGTGGAAAACAAATGGTGACCGGCGGATTTTATGCTCTTCTCTCCCGGATGCGCTATATCGCCCGCTGGGGCCTCATGCGCAGCAGTATCCCGGAAAATCTGCAGGAACACAGCCACATGGCCGCCGTTTTGGCGCATGCGCTGGGCCTGATCCGGCGGGAAGTGTTCGGGTTGCCCTGTGACGCCGATCGTCTCGCCGCTATCGCACTGTACCATGACGCCTCCGAAACCCTCACCGGAGACCTCCCCACTCCCATCAAATACCACGACCCCGAAATCCGCACCGCATATAAGAAGATCGAGGCCCTCGCCGTCGATAAACTCGAAAATATGCTTCCGGCGGAACTGCAAAGCTCCTATCACGGGTATTTGTCCCCCTCTGCGGAAGAGGATTTCCTCCCTCTCCTCAAAGCGGCGGATAAGCTCTGCGCCTATCTGCAGTGCGTCGAAGAACGCAAAGCGGGCAACCATGAGTTCCTCTCCGCCGAACGGCAGACTTTTGCCTCCCTGATAGAGATGGGATTGCCCGAACTGGATTATTTTATCGAAAAATGTCTGCCCGCTTTTGAGCTCGACCTCGATGAGCTGGGCGCCATGGATCCATAACTGACCCCGTAAACGTTCCATAAACGGACCCATATAACGATCAAAGGAGATTATCATGAAGGTCATCGTCACCGTCATCGCAAAAGACCGTGTCGGCATCATCGCCGACGTCTGCGCACTGCTCGCCGCACACGGCGTCAACATTCTGGACATCAGTCAGACCATCCTGCAGGATTATTTCACCATGATCATGCTGGCAGATGTGTCGGGCTGTGACCTGCCCTTTGCGGAACTCACCCGCACTCTGCACGAGGCCGGAGAAAACCTGGGTCTCGATATCCGTGCTCAGCGCGAAGATATCTTCAACGCCATGCACAGAATATAGGTGATGCCCATGCTGAATCGCAATGAGATTTTGCAGACGATCGCCATGATCGATCAGCAGCACCTGGACGTGCGTACCATCACCATGGGCATCTCGCTCCTGGACTGTGCGCACCCGGATGTCAAAAAATGCTGTGACCGGATCTACGATAAGATCGTGCGCCGCGCCGGCCAACTGGTTCGGGTCGGCACGGAGATCGAGGCGGAATTCGGTATCCCCATCGTGAACAAGCGCATCTCCGTCACCCCCATCGCGCTGGTGGCCGCAGGCTGCGACACGGAGAATTATCTTCCCTTCGCCGAAGCGCTGGACCGCGCCGCGCAGGAGGTGGGCGTCAATTTCCTCGGCGGCTTCTCCGCTCTGGTACACAAGGGCTATACCCTCAGTGACCGCCGCCTCATTGCCTCCATCCCGGAGGTGCTTGCCAAAACCAAGTTGGTCTGTTCCAGCGTCAACGTCGCCACGACCCGCGCGGGCATCAACATGGATGCCGTCGCGGAGATGGGCCGCGTCATCAAGCAGACGGCGGCTCTCACCGCGGACTCCGGCGGCTTCGGCTGCGCCAAGCTGGTCGTATTCGCCAATGCAGTGGAAGACAATCCCTTTATGGCCGGCGCATTCCACGGCACAGGCGAACCCGAATGTGTGGTAAACGTCGGCGTTTCCGGCCCCGGCGTCGTGTCCCACGCCCTCAAAGCCTGTCAGGGCGAACCCTTTGATGTCGTCGCGGAAACCATCAAGCGCACGGCCTTTAAGGTAACGCGCATGGGTCAGCTGGTAGCACAGGAAGCGTCTCAGCGTCTGGGCGTCCCCTTCGGCATCGTGGACCTCAGCCTCGCTCCCACCCCCGCCGTCGGTGACAGTGTCGCGGACATTCTCGAACTCATGGGCCTTGAGTCCGTGGGCGCACCGGGTACCACCGCGGCTCTCGCTCTGCTCAATGACGCCGTCAAGAAAGGCGGCGTTATGGCCTCCTCGCATGTCGGCGGTCTTTCCGGCGCCTTTATCCCCGTATCCGAGGACGAAGGCATGATCCGCGCCGCCTTAAACGGCGCGCTCTGCATCGAAAAGCTCGAGGCTATGACCTGTGTCTGCTCCGTCGGTCTGGATATGATCGCCGTCCCCGGCGATGTTTCCGCGGAAACCATCTCCGCCATCATCGCCGACGAAGCCGCCATCGGTGTTGTGAACAACAAGACCACCGCTGTCCGCATTATCCCCGCTCCGGGGAAAGTCGTCGGAGACGTCGTGGAGTTCGGCGGTCTGCTCGGCTCCGCGCCCGTTATGCCGGTGCGTTCTTACTCTTCCTCCGATTTCATCGCACGCGGAGGCCGTATCCCCGCACCTCTCCATTCCCTTCGCAACTGATTCGATTTACTGCCGCCGCGGTCATATTCTGTCCGCGGCGGCCTGATGTATGGCCGAAAATATTGTCGGAGCGCGCGCTTGCGCCGCGCCCCGGGACGGAGAAACCCGATATGACACAAAAACTTTTTTATGAGGACAGCAGCATCCGCCGCTTCACGGCGACCGTCCTCGTCTGTGCCGCCGCAGACGACGGCTATGACGTGGAACTGGACCGCACTGCCTTTTTCCCCGGCGGCGGTGGACAGGCATCCGATCGCGGTACGCTCGACCATGTCAAAGTCCTGTCCTGCCGTGAGGAAAACGGCCGCATCCTGCATCACACCGACGCAGAACTTCCGGTCGGCGCGGTCGTGACCTGCGAGACGGACTGGCCCCGCCGATTTTGCTTCATGCAGAACCATTCCGCGGAACATATCGTCTCCGGCACGGCCCATCGGCTCTTCGGCTGTGCCAATGTGGGCTTTCATATGGCGGAAGACGGTCTCGTCACTCTGGATTTCGACCGGGAACTGAGCCCCGACCAACTTCGGCAGCTGGAGGATGAATCCAACGACGCGGTGTTCCGTGACGTCCCCATCACCACGCAGATCCTGCCCCCGTCCGTGCAGCCCACCGTCGAATACCGCAGCAAACATGCGCTGACGGGCGAGATCCGGCTGGTCACCATCGAGGGCGTGGATATTTGTGCCTGCTGCGCGCCGCATGTCAGCCGCACGGGTCAGGTCGGCCTTCTGCATCTGACGGATGCCATGCGCCACCGCGGCGGTATGCGGATGACTCTCCGTGCCGGTTCGACGCTTCTGGAATGGCAGCGCCGTCAGGACGAGGCCCTCGACTCCGTCATGCGTCTGCTCTCCGCAAGACCCGAGACGGTGAAGGACGCCGTGGAGCATCTGCTGCACGAACGCGATCAGCTGAAATATACGCTCGCCGAGCGTGAAAAAGAGCGGATCCGCCGCCGCGCGGAAGCTCTCACCCCCTCCGGGGACAATTTCTGCTTATTCGAAGACGGCGACCCCGCCGCCCTGCGTATGCTGGCTTCCGTCGGGGCCGACCGCTGTCCGGGCGTCTGCGCCGTGTTCTCCGGTGAGGATGGGACGGGGTATCGGTATATCATCTGCAGCCGTCAGATCGACCTGCGCACTGTGGCCGCCGAAGTAAACGCCGCAGGTCAGGGCATGGCGGGGCTGCACCCGTCCCAC
>JAUMXS010000042.1 GCA_030528965.1 Eubacteriales bacterium | reverse complement strand
GAATTTCTTCAACAATGCATTTGACAAAATCAGTGCAGAAAAAGTTTTTGTGTTGCTTTTCTGCACATAAGTCCGTATAATGTAAGAAATATACGTTATATGTCGGAACAGGTTCGACACTGCATGTTCTCACAAATCCTATAATAATTCATCATATCAAACATTTTGGAGATGTACAATGAAAAATTTCAAGTTTTTGTCGATTCGACATATATTTCGGCTTGCGGTAGTCATGCTTCTGCTGGCTGTGATGAGCATAACGCCCGCGCTGGCGCTGGATCCGCCGGAGATCACCTCCTCCGCGGTCATCCTGATCGAGACGAATACCGATCAGGAACTCTACTCCGTAAATGCCGATGAGAAGATGTATCCCGCGAGCCTCACCAAGATCATGACCGTTATGCTGGCGGTTGAGGCGATCGAGGAGGGAAAGGTAACGCTGTACGATTCGGTCACGGCCTCCGATAAGTGCAAGTTCGATCTCACGGATGACGGCTCTTCCTCCAACATCACGGCGGGCGAGACGATGTCGCTGCAGGATCTGCTCTACTGCGCCATGCTTGCCTCGGCGAATGAGTCCTGCAACATCATTGCGGAGTACATAGGCGGATCGGTGGAAAACTTTGTTGCGATGATGAATGAAAAGGCTGCCGAACTCGGCTGCAGAGAAACACATTTTGTAAACACTCATGGTCTGCCCCACAGCAATCATTATACCACGGCCCGCGACTTGAGCATCATCACCCGTGCGGCCTCCGAATACCCTCTGTTCATGGAGATCTGCAGTTCGGCGGGTTACACTGTTCCGGCCACGAATGTCAGCGAGGTCCGGAAGCTTTCCAACTCCAACGCGCTCGTTACGACGGATTCGATGTATTCGGATGACTATTATTATTCGGATGCCCGCGGCGTCAAGACGGGCTTTACCAGCGCTGCAGGCTACTGTCTGGCGTCCACCGCTTCGCGAAACGGCATGGATCTGCTGGTGGTAGTCCTTGGCGGAACGGCATCCGGGGAAGCGGGGAATACCCGTTATTCCAACTTTGGCGACAGCATTCGTCTTTATGAGTGGGCTTTTACCAACTACAGCTATCAGGACATTCTCCGTACCACCGATATGGTCACGGAAGTTCCCGTTGCGCTGGGAAGCGGCCGGGACAGCTTGGTGCTTCGTCCGGGCTCGACGATCAATGCCCTGCTGCCCAATGATACGGACATGTCCTCATTCCAGCAGGATATTATGATCTTCTCGGAGGAGAACGGAGAAAAGCTGACGGCACCCATCGACGCCGGTGAAGTTCTTGGTGAGATCACGATCCATCGTGATGGAGTGATCTACGGTACGGCGCCCCTGATCGCAAGTGCAGCCGTGGAGCTGTCCCGCATGGAATACATGAAAGGACAGGTCGCAGCGGCTTTGTCCAGTCTCCCGGCCAGGATCATCATGGGATTGCTGCTGGCGATCGTTGTCATCTATATCGTGCTTGTGGTTCGTTACCGGATCCTTTACCGGAAGCATCGGCAGCGTCAGGAAGCCCGGCGCGCTGCCGGAGTGTCTGCTCCGGAGAGAAAAAAGACGACCGTGCATGCCGGGGCGTCCTCCAAGAGAATGGATGATATTATCCCGCCCATGCCTGATTCTGCGCAGCCTTCTGAAGAGCGGGATTATTTTGAGGAATTTTTCGGTCAAAAGAAATAACAGGTCATTAAGGTAAGCCGGGTGCGCATTTCGTCTGTCTGTTTTATTGGACAGTCTGCGTGCCCGGCTGCGCCGTGCCTGATCAACCGGCTTTTCCGGGGCTGATTGACATGGAATGATCGAATGGAACGGTGAGGAGAGCGAATGAAGCGAACGCAAAGCCTTTATACAAAACTGGTACTGATCCTGCTGCTGCTCATACTTTCGCTGATGGCGGTGGTGGGCGCTTTTCTCATGCGCGGAATACGGAATTTCTATCTGGAAAGCTTTTTCTCGGAGATGCAGAGCGCTTTCAATGATACCGGTCTGGTAAATGACCTGCGCGCTGCGGCCGATGAGGACAATGCGCCGGACGTCATGGTGGAGATCCTTCGCTCCCATGCGGGACTTCTCGGCATCAACTCCGAAACGAGAAACTATTATATCCTTACCTCCGATACGGGAGAATTCCTTGCCGGTTCGGATGCCGTCGCGGGCAGTCATCTCGAAATGACCCCGAATATCCTTACGGCTGTGGCAGGGAAAGAGGGCAGTCAGGCTGACCCATCCGGTTCCTATATGGATGTAGCTCTGCCGATCCGGGGAGAACAGGATTCCTACATCGTTTATATCAAGGACAATCGACAGACGGTTCAGAATCTTTCCTCCGAACTGTTCGGCATTATTCTGGAGGCTCTGGCGGTCGGCTTGGTCATTTCCGCATTTCTTGCCCTGCTGCTCGCCAAGACAATGGTCACGCCGCTGCAGAGTCTGACCCATGCTGCGGAACGTGTGGCTGCGGGTGATTTTTCGGACAAACTGGAGACGCAGTCACGCGACGAGATCGGTGTCCTGACACGAACCTTTAACCACATGGCCGACAAACTGGAAGCGACGCTGGATGACCTGAAACGATCCGAACAGATGCGCCGTGAATTCGTGGCCAATGTGTCTCATGAACTGCGTACACCCATCACCAGCATCCGAAGCTATGCGGAGACACTGGAAAGCTCGGGCAATGCCATTCCGCCCGAAACAAAGACGCGTTTTCTGCGCGTTATTGTGAACGAGTCCGATCGTATGACCAAGATCGTGCAGGACCTTCTGACTCTGTCCCGTTTTGATGCCGGAAGCTATGAATTCAGTTTCGGGTCATACAGTTTTGAAAAATCCGTCCGGGATGTGTACAATGCCACCATTATGGAAGCGCAGAGAAGGCATCATGAGTTTTCACTTGAGTATAAGTCGCCGATCCCGGCTCATGTCTGCGGCGACCGCGCCAGAATTGAACAGGTCCTCATCAATATGGTCTCCAACGCCATCAAGTATACGCCCGACGGCGGACGCATCAGTCTGACAGCCGGGGCGGACGGTGATATGGTGTGGGCCTCCGTGCGCGATAACGGCATCGGTATCCCCAGCGAGGATGCCGGGCGCGTATTTGAACGATTTTATCGCGTGGACAAGGCCCGTTCGCGCGAGTCCGGAGGAACGGGACTCGGCCTGTCCATCGCACAGGAGATCGTTTCCCGTCACGATGGTCAGATCGAGCTGAAGAGCCGTCCGGGCCGCGGTACGGTCATTACGGTCAGACTGCCTGTTGCCGGACCGGAGGCTGCCCATGAATAAGCGACGGATGTATCTGGAGCGGGGCAAGAACGCGCTGATCATTCTGCTTTCCTTATCTGCGGTTCTGCTCATCCTGCAGACAGACCAATACGGGAGCCTGATGGAGGATTCGCACTTTCTGACGGAGATCTCTCAGATGCTGGGAAGCGGAGAATCGGGAACGCTGTCCGGCTCGGGCTTGTCCGCCGGAGAATCGGCAGCGGGTATCGTGACGCCCACCTCGATGGCGGTCAACTCGGCCGCAGGGATGCACTACGGCGTCAAATATGATGCAGATGGGCTTGAGAGCTGTTACGGACACTTTTCCGCTCTGTTGGGAGAGGCCTTGGGTTCTTCCGGCGCCCCGGAAAAGCGGACGGAGGAACAATGGCGCGAGGTGTTGTCCGCCGAAGGCGTTTATTTTGATTTTTCCGGTGCGCTGCCGCTTCGTGTTTTGGCGGGACTTCTCGGTACGGAAATGACTTCTGCTGCCGGCGGGGATGCTGCACGGAGACTATGCCTCGTGCGGGAACAGGAGGGCGTGTCCCTCTGGTATTTGCGTGACAGCGATGAAGTGTATTATCGCTGCCGGACAGCCCTGAACTATGCCCTGCTCTCGGCCCGTCTGGAGGCCTATGTGCCGAACGGAGCCTTTTTTGCCTGGGAGGCCGGGCAGGATGATATGCTGGATCCGTATTTCCTGTTTCTCGAATCCATGCCGGATCTTAATCGGCTGGAGGTTGAGTATGCCGTGCCGTCCGAGACGGCCGTGGAGGCCATGCTCGGCGTTTTGGGCATGAACCGTTTTGTCGCCTCGCGCTATGATGAGGCGGACGGGACGATCGTGTACGTGGAAGAGGATAAGAGCCTGCGTTTGTATGCCGACGGAACGCTGGTATTCCGGCTCATCGGCGATGAATCCGGAGATGGAAGCGTGACGTCGGCGGAGACGGCCGCCGCGGTGGAAACGGCGCTTCGTTTGGCGGCGTCTGTTCAGGATGTGTACGGCGGCAATGCGGCCTTTGTCTGCACGGATGTGAGCTACAACTCCGGAACGGACGAACAGACCATACGGTTCGACTATGTTGTCGAGGGCATACCGCTCCGTTGGGGCGGAGACAGTGCGTTTACCGTTACGCTGCGTAAGGGTACTGTGGTGCGTTTGACGGCATATCTTTGGGATTTCCGCATTGGGGAACGGTCTGTGCCTCTGCCGGAAGTGCAGGCAGCGGCTGTCGTGACGGCCTCCGGCGGCGGAGAGCCCATGCTGATCTATGAACTGCAGGGAAATTCCGCCGTTCCTGCCTGGGTCATCCGACCCATGGGCTGAATGGGAGGGCTTTGCCGTGGATGGATCGAAAATTAAAAATATCGTTCTGCTGATCCTGTTTTTGACGAATGTTTTCCTGCTTGGCATGCTGCTGACAGACTATTCGGAGAAACGGGCGGCGGAGGAAGAAGGCTGGGAACAGCTTACGGCGATATTTGCGGAAAACGGGATCGCCCTGTCCCCAACGGTACAGAAGGAGGAGCCTCTGAAACCGTACAGCCTGCGCCGTGATGCCGAGGGAGAACGTGCGGCAGTCGAAAAGCTTCTGGGAAATCTGGAATTCCTGGACATGGGCGGTAATATCTATTTTTACAACGGAGTGGACGGACAGGCCACATTCCGCGGTACCGGCGAATTTGACATCGTGCTGCAGGCCGGCGTTGTGTCTGCCGGAAATGAACCGGTGCAGGCGGCCTGCGGAGTGCTGAAGAAACTGGGGATCGGGTATGACCGTGATCGAGCCGATGTGAAAGCGGAAAGATCCATGACGGTCGTGACGATCCCGGTGTGCTGGCAGGATATACAGGTGTTCAACGCACAGGTGACCTTTACCTTTTCCAGCGAGACCCTTATTCTGATTTCGGGCCGACGGCTGCCGGATACAGAGTCGGGGCAGGGAAGCGTCGGCCTTCCGCCGAAAACCCTGCTTATGGATTTTCTGCGTGCTGTCAACGAGGGCGGCTATGTCTGCTCGGAAGTGACGGAGATGCAATGTGGGTATATTATGAACGTCCCGGTTTCAGGAGACGTGGAACTCGTGCCTGTCTGGAGGATCGGGACTGACGTCGGAGATTATTATTTCAACGGTGTGACGGGACGGGAAGAAATCCTTGCCTGAGCCCTTTGCAGACGGGACGGAATGAAAGATGGGGGAAAAGGAGGCGAAAGCTATGTACAGACCTCTGGCAGACGAACTGAGGCCCCGCTCACTGGATGAGCTGGTGGGACAACGACATATTCTTGGTCCAAACGGCATGCTTCGCCGGATCGTTCAGAGCGGGCAGATCCCCAATATGATCTTCTACGGCCCGCCGGGAACGGGAAAAACCACTGTGGCCCGTATGATCGCCGAAAAGACGCACCGCAGTCTGCGCAAACTCAATGCGACCACGGCCTCTCTTGCGGATATCAAGGAGATCATCGCCGAACTGGATACGCTGATGGCTCCGGGCGGTGTGCTGCTCTATCTGGACGAGATCCAGTATTTCAACAAAAAACAACAGCAGTCTCTGCTGGAATTCATAGAGAGCGGTCGGATCACGCTGATCGCTTCGACAACGGAAAACCCGTATTTCTGCGTGTTCAATGCGGTGCTCAGCCGTTCGACGGTGTTTGAGTTCAAGGCGGTTTCGGCGCAGGAACTGCGTCCTGCCGTGGAGCGTGCCGTCCGGTTTCTGTCCGAACGGGACGGTGTGGAGATCCGGGCGGAGGACGAGGTGCTGATGCATATCGCGTATTCCGCCGGGGGCGATGTGCGCAAGGCCATCAACGCCGTGGAACTCATGTACGCCGCGGCCGGGCGCGAAAAAGACGGTACGGTCATTTTCCGTCCGGAGGATGCACAGACCGTGTCCCAGCGCAGTGCCATGCGGTATGACCGCGACGGAGACGCGCACTTTGATCTGTTGTCGGCGCTGATGAAATCCATTCGCGGCTCGGATCCGGATGCTGCTGTGCATTATCTGGCACGGCTGCTGGAAGCGGGGGATTTGCTTTCTCCCTGTCGTCGGCTGCTCTGCTCTGCCTGTGAGGATGTGGGCCTGGCCTATCCGCAGGCCATCCCTATCGTGAAGGCCTGTGTGGATTGCGCCTTGCAGCTTGGACTTCCGGAAGCACGGCTGCCGCTGGCGGATGCCGTTATCCTGCTGGCGACGGCTCCGAAATCCAATTCCGGTTATCTGGCGATGGACCGCGCATTGGCTGATGTCCGTGCCGGACGAACCGGAGACTTCCCGCGCGAACTGCAGAATGTGCATGCTGACGGGGCCGGGTTTGAGCGGGAACAGGGATATCTGTACCCGCACGACTATCCCGACCACTGGGTGAAGCAGCAGTATCTGCCGGATGCCCTTCGCGGTGTGCGGTATTATGAGTTCGGACCGAATAAAACGGAACAAATCGCAAAACAATACTGGGACCGCGTCAAAAACCGCAGCTGATCAGTACATGCTGTGCCCGGACGGCACAAAGACGAGCCGTCCGCCGGAATTGCGGATGAGTGCGCGTGCCCGGGCGGCTTCCGAGTCCGGAATGCGCAGCTGCAGTGTTGCGCCGACAGGCATTACGCCCTGCGCATAGAACTTCATATCCGGGTCACCGCCGTGACCCGCGATTCCGGGACGGGTGCAGGCCGCGCCCGAGCATCGGAGCGCAAACAGAGCCGCATCTGCCTGCTCCCGGCTGTCAAACCAGGCCGTGAGTTGTGTCATGGAAATCCCTCCGAATGAAAACTGTGCGAAATTGTCTTTTGCGGACATAAAAAGTATGCCCTCGGGCGCATGCCGCTATAAGAGGGAAATATGGACGGTGAAGGTATGGATATCCGAATCGGGGACATTCTGACGTTGAAGAAAAAGCACCCCTGTGGGTCGGACCGTTGGCTGGTCCTGCGAATCGGCGCGGATTTTCGTCTGCGCTGCATGGGCTGCGGCCGGGAGGTCATGGGGCCGCGTGCCAATTTTGAAAAGAGCCTCCGTCGGCTGGAACGTCCTTTGGAAGAATGACGGTTTGCTGACGGATAAGGAATCCTGTATTCATGTACAGCGAATAAGTCCCGTTCATGCGAGTGGTTGTTCACCGTATAAGCGGGACTTGTTTCGTTCTCGGGAAGGAACGGAAAAGGGGACTTTACTTTTGCGCTTTAATGTTATAAAATATCCGGGAATCGGGCGAATGCCGGTTTAAAACAGCGAAAGGATGTCGGAGATGAATAAGCACATCCGCAAACCCCGTAATCCGGAACTCTATCGTGCTATTCTCGCAATGGAATCGGTGGAGGAACTCATGAGCTTTTTTGATGACCTCTGCACGGTTTCCGAGCTGCAGGCCATGGAACAGCGGTATCAGGTAGCGTCTTTGCTGGAACAGGGTTTTGTGTATAATCATATTCTTGAGCAGACCGGCGCGTCCAGCGCCACCATCAGCCGTGTCAATCGCTGTCTGCAGTATGGGGCCGGCGGGTATAACAAGGCCTTTGAGCGGCTTCGCAAGCAGGATACACCGGATGAAAAGACGGACGGGGAAGAGAAATGAGCGGTGCGTACGGTGCTTTGGCTCCCTGGTATGATTCGCTGACCGTCGATATCCCGTATGAGCAGTTTGCCGATTACTATGAGGAAAGGTTTCGGCGGCACGGTACGGAAATCCGGACGGTTCTGGATCTCTGCTGCGGGACGGGTACGCTCTCCTGCATTCTCGCCGAGCGCGGCTATGAGATGATCTGCACCGATGCGTCACCGGACATGCTTGCCATGTTCCGGGAAAAATGTGCCGAGCTACCGGAGGAAACGACGCAGCCTTTGCTTCTGTGTCAGGCCGCAGAGGAATTGGATCTCTATGGAACGGTCGATGCCGTCGTATGTTCCCTTGACGGGTTTAATTATTTTCCGCCGGAGACGCTGCCGGAGATATTCCGCAGGCTTCGGCTGTTTATTGCCCCGGGAGGACTGCTTCTTTTTGACGTACATAGTCCCGAACGGCTCCGCTTTCTGGATAAGCAGTGTTTTGTGGATGAGACAGAGGAACTGCTTTGCCTGTGGCGCTCGCATTTTGACGAGGAGATCGGTGCGCTGATCTACGGAATGGATATTTTCACCGATATTGGCGATGAATGCTGGGCTCGTGAGCAGGAGGAGCATATTGAATATTCACACGAGCCGGAGGAACTTCTCCGACTGTTGACCTGTGCGGGCTTTGGTGAGGTACGCATGGACAAAAACGGCCCTCATGGGACTGAGGGACGCATTTTTATTGAGGCGATCAGATTATGAGCAACAAAAAAGAACTGTATTCCAATGATTATATACTCCGCGCCGTGGACGGCGAGGAATTGGTCAAGCTTTCCGTCATAACCGGCCGGGGATTCACCGAACGTGCCCGTCAGATCCACGGCTGTACGCCGGTAGCGGCTGCGGCACTGGGACGCACGCTCTGTGCGGCCTCTCTGCTCGGTGAAATGATGAAAGAGGATGAAGCGACCCTGACGCTGCGTCTGCGCGGCGGCGGCCCGCTGGGCAGCGTGATCGCCGTATCCGACAGCAGCGGCAGAGTGCGCGGCTATGTTCAGGATCCGACGGTCGATCTTCCTCTGCGCGCGGACGGAAAACTCGACGTGGGTCGGGCGGTCGGCCGGGACGGACTGCTTACCGTCAGCCGTGATCTGGGCCTGCGTGAGCCTTATGTGGGAAGTACGGAGCTGGTATCGGGAGAGGTGGCCGAGGATCTTGCGGCCTATCTTGCGGAAAGTGAACAGATCGGTGCGGCCTGCGGCCTGGGTGTGCTTATAGATACGGACTGTTCTGTTCTGGCGGCGGGCGGATTTATCGTTCAGCTGCTGCCCGGTACTCCGGAGGAGTTTATCGGCCGTCTGGAGGCCAATATCTCCGAGATGGGTTCCGTGACCTCTGTCCTGCGGGACGGCACGGCGGAAGATATCGTTGAGCGTGTGCTTGCCGGACTTCAGCCGCGGATCCTGCAGAAGGTGCCTGTGAGCTATCATTGCCCCTGCAGCCGTGAACGGGTCGGGATTGCGCTCCGGAGTATTCCGGAGGCGGATCTGCTGGAAATGGCCGAATCCGGCGAGGATGCCGAGGTCAGCTGTCAGTTCTGCGACGAGAAATATATTTTCACCCCGGAAGAGCTTCGTGCCCTGCGGGAGAAAAACGAGGATGCTGAAGAAACAGACGATATCGGGGAAACAGACTGATTCGTAAAGGACAGGGGAGAGAGCCGTATCATGGAGGCAAAGTTTATTGCGTTTGAAGGGCTGGACGGGTCCGGCAAGAGCACGCAGATCCGTATGCTGGCAGAGCGCCTGCGCATGAAGGGACGGCGTGTGGCCGTGACGGCTGAACCCACGGTGAGCGCTTTGGGCGGCCTTGTGCGCGACAGTCTCAGCGGTTTTACCAAGAGAACGGATGAGGAACTGGCGGCGCTTTTCCTTGCCGATCGTGTGGCGCATAACGTCAATCCCATCTGGGGAATTGAAAAGCTCTTGGGGGACGGAAACGATGTCATCACCGACCGGTACTATTATTCCTCCTTTGCCTATCAGGGATTACGTACCGATGAGGATTGGGTCTATGCCATGAATCTGAATTGCCCGGCTATTCGGCGTCCCGATCTCTGCATTTTTCTGGATCTGGATACGGAGACGGCGCGAAAGAGGATGGCGGAGGACCGCAGCTTTCGTGAGATCTTTGAAAACAGCGAAGCGCAGCGTGCTGTGCGTGAACGGTATATGGAAGTTTTTCGGTTTCTGGAAGGACGGGAGAATATCTGCATCGTGAATGCCGCAGCCTCGGCAGAGGAGGTCGCTGACGCCGTGTTCTCCCATGTACAGGCCCTGTTTTGAGCATGCAGAAAAAACGTGGGATCATGTGGGCGGCGATTTTTGCCGCCTTGTTCCTGCTGAGCGCGGGAACGTTTCTGTATCTGCGGGAACAGGGAGACGACGGTTCTGTGGCCCGTGTGTATGTGAAAGGGGAACTCATCCGTGAGATCGACCTTGACACCGTCGTTACGCCGTATTCTTTTGAGGTGAACAGCGAATACGGGACCAATACCGTGTCGGTGGCTCATGGGGCGATCGCAATTTCCGATGCGAACTGCCCGGATCTGGTGTGTGTGAAACAGGGCGAGATCCATGACGGCGCCGTGCCGATCATCTGTATGCCGCACCGACTGGTTATCAAAATTGAGGGGGCTTTCGATTGACATCCAAACGCATTGCCCTGGTCGGCGCACTGAGCGCCATTGCGCTGACAATTTTTATGCTGGAAGCACAGCTGCCGCCCATCGTTCCCATTCCGGGTGTGAAGCTCGGTCTTGCCAATGCTGTTACACTGGTGACGATGGCCGTTCTGGGACGAAAGGACGCGGGATTTGTGCTTTTGGTGCGTGTTCTGCTGGGAAGCGTCTTCGCAGGCAGCATTTCGGCACTGATGTTTTCTGCTGCGGGCGGTCTGCTTGCATTTTTGGTCATGGCGCTTTTTGTCGGACGATTCAGCGATGGTATGCTTTGGGTCGTGAGTATTTTGGCTGCTGTTGCGCATAATATCGGACAGTTGACTGTCGCGGTTTGGGTCTCCGGAACGCCCGGAATCCTGGTTTATGCACCTGCTTTGCTGGCGGCCGGTATCGGTACCGGTGCCTTCACCGGTGCGGTTTCCGTTTTTCTGACACGCGCTTTGTGTAAAACCCGATGATTTTCGGAAGAAAAAGACTTGACAAAAGGAAAGAATTAAGTATAATAACAAAGTACCCCAGCGGTACGGTGAAAAAACTCCGGGTTATTCACATAGCGGGATTGTGTAAAGGTAGCACAGCGGACTCTGACTCCGTATGTGAGGGTTC
>JAUMXS010000139.1 GCA_030528965.1 Eubacteriales bacterium | reverse complement strand
GAGGATCTAAACTGACCCTCTGCACAATGACAAAAAGGTCCGTTCCCAACGGGAAACGGGCCTTTTTTTATGCTTCCAGAACCAGCGTCGCAAGGCACCGGGTGCTCTGCACCAACAGTCTCTCGTCCACATCGAAGCGGCTGCATTTCGTCCCTTTTCGGGGGACTGTGCCGCATGGGCTGCCGCGTCGTGGAATGTGACATCGAACTTGGTTCTGGCAAGGAAGTCCTCTGCCTCGGCGGCAAAGGTGTCGACGGGAGTGCCCATCAAGCCAACATGGAGATCGAAAAAGCGGCCGCAGTCATTATAGATGCCGGCTTCCGCCATACTTGCAGCGCCCCGCAATCCTTCTTCCGTCGGCTGGAACGTGAAAATCATTATGCCTCGGAGCCGTTCCCGCTTTTCCCACAGCAGTTAGCTGTACCGAGGCCAATGGCGGCCTGTACAGGGATTTCGAACAGCTGGCGGGGAATATTCTCCTTTAGCTTTTCTCACAGCTTATGGGCCGGGGGATAGGCCTTGTCCTTGTGTGCGATGAAGCTGATGGCATCCACGACGTCGCCGTTGAGCTTCGGATCCGCCTTTACCGGCTCGCTGGGACGGCATTCGGAGGGGGATAGTCCGGAGAGGCGTAGCCCTTGGTGTTTGCCATCAGGGGAGGCAAGAAATCGCAGATGCTCCACATCAAGTACGATAATCCCTATCGAAGAACTGATGAAAAAGGAAGCGGCGTGACCGAAATCACGCCGCACCGCCCGAAACCATTTGATTTTCAGACAAAATTGAATGTTACTGTTTTTTGACCCCCGACCTATGCGCCGGGGATTTATTATGCTGTTATGTTCGATTGCTTCAGCAAACGGGCTCGATCCAGTTGTTGGAATCTTCGATGGTACCCCACTGGATGCCGGTGAGGGTGTCATAAAGCTTCTGAGTGAGGGGGCCAATAACATTGAGGGATTCGGCCGTGTTGCCGCCGAGGAAGTAATCCTTGCCTTCGTAGCGGATCTCACCGATGGGGGAGATGACAGCGGCGGTACCGGTGCCCCAGGCTTCTTCCAGCGTACCGTTCTGGGCGGCTTCGATAAGCTCGTCGATGGTCAGAGTACGTTCTTCCACATCGTAGCCCCAGCTCTTGAGCAGCTCGATACTGGACTTGCGGGTGATGCCGGGAAGGACAGAACCGGCAAGTTCAGGAGTGACGATCTTGCCGTTGATCTTGAACATAACGTTCATGGCGCCGACTTCTTCGATGTTCTTGCGGTAAACGCCGTCGAGCCAGAGGACCTGAGAGAAGCCTTCGGCCAGAGCGGATTCACTGGCGCGGAGAGAGGCAGCGTAGTTGCCGCCGCACTTGGCATAACCGGTGCCGCCGCGGACGGCACGAACGTCACGATTTTCGATCATAATACGGACGGGGCTCATTCCTTCGGGATAATAGCTTCCGACGGGGCAGGTGATAATGCAGAAAATGTAGGTGTGGGAAGCGTGAACGCCGACGTGAGGATCTGTGGCAATGATGAACGGACGGATGTAGAGGCTGGTATTCGGCTCGGAAGGCACCCATTCGCTGTCAAGCGTGATGAGCTGCTTCAGAGCTTCCATGAAAAGATCCTCGGGGATCTCGGGGATGCAGAGACGTTCCGCGGAATTGTTCATACGGCGAATGTTTTCGATCGGACGGAAGAGCTGGATGCCGCCGTCGGCACGGCGATAGGCCTTCAGGCCTTCGAAGATCTCCTGCGCATAATGGAAAACCATGGCGGAAGGCTCCAGATGCAGCGGGCCGTAGGGGACGATACGGGGGTTGATCCATCCCTGGCCTTTTACATAGTCCATAAGGAACATGTGATCGCTGAAATAGGTACCGAAGGGGATGCCGTGAATGTCAGGCTTTTGCTTCGGCTGTTCGATCTTCTGGATACTAATCATTTCCATGGATAATCCCTCTCTTTTTTAAAAATAAATATAAGAAGTTTTGGTAAAAAATAAAATTGTTTTTATAATACCACAATGCCGTTTGATTGCAAGTCGAAATACCGGGCAATCGGAAATATTGTGGAAACCAGACAAGATACGGCACTGCTGTCGGGGAGACAGAAAGAATTTCTGGCAAAAACGTAAAACTTTATTTCCGCCAGGCCTGCGGGACGAACAGCATAAGCATGGGATACAGTTCCAGTCGTCCGAACAGCATGCCTATACTGAGGAGCAGTTTGCCGAAAACGGAGAAACAGCTGTAGTTCAAGGTGGGGCCGGTGAGATTCATGGCAGGGCCGATATTGTTGACGCAGGAAATGACGGATGAAAAGGTCGTCTCAAGATCCAGACCCTCCAGCGACAAAAGCAGCGTCAAACCGGCAATAAGCACAAAATAAATCAGCATGTAGTTGTTGACCGCATCGACGGTATCGTCATCCACCAGCTCGCCGTCGACATGGATAAGGCACACGGCGTTGGGATGAAGTGCCCGGTTGATGGTGCGCCGGGCGGACTTGAGGAGCAGAACAATACGGATGACCTTGGCACCGCCGCCCGTGGAACCGGCGCTTGCGCCCATGAACATG
>JAUMXS010000138.1 GCA_030528965.1 Eubacteriales bacterium | reverse complement strand
CGTTCAGCGGTGCCGGGGGTGTAGGTGAAGGTGGGTGCGACAGCACTTACGATGACGCCGTCCTTGCCCCACTCAAGGGAAAGGGTCCTGACCATCTGGTTCATACCGCCCTTGGAGGCACAATAGACAGTTTCGCCCTCGTTGGCCACCAGAGAGATCTGAGAGCTTATATTGATTATACGGCCATATTTTTTGGGCAGCATGATTTTTGCGGCAGCCTGAGCGCAGAAGAAGGCACCGCGCAGGTTAAGGTCCATCATGGTGTCCCAATCTTCCTGCGTGACTTCGATTGCGGGAATGGGGTGGCCCATACCGGCGCAGTTGACCAGAATATCGATTTTGCCGTAATCCTCGGCGATCTTGTTGAAAACGGGAGCGATACCGGGCACATTGCGGACATCCAGAACTCTGGCGTCAATACTGCGGCCCATTGCCTCGTAATCGGAGCGAAGTTTGTCAACACTGGACTGGCGGCTGCTCAGGGCAATAATGGTCAGCCCCTGCTCATAGAAATAATCCACAAGGCCACGGCCAATACCGCCGGTGCCGCCGGTGATAACCATTATTTTACCTTTAAGGCTAAAAGTATCCATTAAATGACCTCCTACTTAGTTTTCTACGGAAAATTTCCAGACAGTTCTGGAAACAAAGGCTTTGCCTGCTTCATAAACGCATGAGGGGAAGTTGGGATGGTTCGGCGTATCGGGGAAATACTGAGTCTCCAGACAGAAGCCCCCTCTCAGCTCATACTTTCCGCCCTTTTCGCCAAAGTCGGTGCCCATGTTGTTCCCGCTGTAGAACTGTACGCCGGGCAGGTCTGTGTAAAGCTCCATAACGACCCCTGTTTTGGGAGATCTGACCACAGCGAAGGGCTTTTCAAAACCGGGGGCATTGAGCACATAGTTGTGATCGTATCCGTTTCCAAGCTTCATCTGCTCCATGTCGGAGGAAATGTCCTGCCCGATGGGCTTTGCGCTTGTAAAGTCCATTGCGGTTTTGCGGATATCAAGGATTTCGCCGGTGGGAATAAATTCGCTGTCAATAGCCGCGATGCAGTCACAGTCCAGATAAAGCATATGATCGCCTATGTATCCGGCATCGTGTCCGTCCAGATTGTAATAGCAGTGGCTTGTAATGTTGAATACAGTATCCTTGTCGGACACTGCGTAATAATCAAGAATAAGTTCGTTGTTTTCGCTGAGAGTATATGTGACGGAAACTTCGGCATTGCCGGGCATTCCCTGATCTCCGTCGGGGCTGTTGAGGGTGAAGCGGACGGAATTGTCAGCAAGAACTTCTGCCGCCCACAGACGCCTGAAATAAGCGTCGAAACCGCCGTGGAGTACGTTTTTGCCTTCGTTCTTGTCAAGCTGGTAAGTATTGCCGTTTAATGTGAAAGCGGCACCGCCGATACGGTTGGCGAAACGGCCTACAATGGTGCCGTAGGCGGAGTTGTTGTTGAAGTAGCGTTCAGCGCTGTCGTAGCCCAGACAGATATCCACGCTGCCTCCGTCTTTGGCCGGTACAAAAAGATCGACCACGGAAGCGCCGATATCAGTCAGCACAGCTTTTACGCCGCTGTTGTTTTCCAGAGTGTAAAGTGAAGCCGGACCGGCCTGAAACTTTTCTGTTTTCACCTTTTCTCTTCCTTTCTCCGCTTTTTTTCAGAGCCGGCGGGTCATACGACCAGCCGGCCCCTTTGCGGAATTATACTTGAGATGAGATAATCAATTACTTGGTGACAAGCATCAGCTCAACACCGATGGCGGGCTCGATCTCCTCGCCGGCGAGGTATGCAAGAGCGGTGTCAATGGTGGTCTGGATGATCTTGTCGGGCAGCTGTGCCACAGTGGCGACCATGGTGCCTTCCTCAACTGCGGTAACGGCATCGGGAGAAGCGTCAAAGCCGATGATCATGATGTCGTCACGGCCGGCAGCCTTGCAGGCTTCCATTGCGCCCAGAGCCATCTCGTCGTTGTGGGCAAATACTACCTGGATTTCGTCGTGAGCCATGAGCATGTTCTCGAACACGGTGTAGCCCTCGTCCTTGTTGAAGTTTGCGGACTGCTGTGCAACCAGCTCCAGATTTTCGACTTCATCGATCACGGAGTTGAAGCCGTCACCGCGGGCCTGAGCAACGTCAGTGGCCAGAACGCCCTGCAGCTCGGCAACCTTTGCACCGTCGGGGAACAGCTCAACAACGTACTCACCGGCCATCTTGCCGCCGGCAAAGTTGTCGGAAGCGATGTGGCATACGATCTCACCGCCGGATGCGGCACGGTCGAAGGTGATCACGGGGATGCCTGCATCATTTGCGCGCTCCACGGAAACGGTTGCAGCATCGGAGTCAGCGGGAGTGAAGAGAATGATGTCGGGCTCCTGGCTGATGATGTTTTCCATGTTGGCCAGTTCCTTGGCGGTGTCGTTGTCGCAGGTGTAGACGGAAAGGTCTATTCCGGTTTCCTCAGCGTACTCCTGAGCGGCGGCCTCGATCTGAACGAAGAATTCAGTGGTAAGGGAAGCCATCAAAAGAGCTACCTTGGGGGGATCTTTGGCATCGTCGGCCATTGCGGTCACGGACAT
>JAUMXS010000041.1 GCA_030528965.1 Eubacteriales bacterium | reverse complement strand
TGCTGCCAGATGGGAGGATCCGCATCCTCATAGGCCATCGCCGGCAGAATCAGCGTCATCGCAAGGATGAGAGTCAGCGCCAGAGCGCAAAATTTCTTGGAATACTTTTTCATTGTTGAACCAGCTCTCCTTTCAGCATTGTTCCGTTAAAATACATGAATCTCTTTCATTCAAGAGAGAATCATCCATAACAGCTTCAGCGTCTTTTTCGATGTGTGGACTTGTTGGATGAAGATTTTCCAGACGAAGACCCCGAGGAGGAAGTCGATACCAACTGCTTGCGGCAGTGCGGGCAGTGTGTGTGGGAAAGTCCGCCAAAAAAGATAACACGGCCGCAATGGGGACAGCGGCAGAGTGTAACCAAAAAGTGCACACCCAAGGCACAAAGGCCAAGTCCGACAGCAAAAAGTATCATGCCCAATTTCTGATTGACTTCAAGAACGCCAAGCGAAAAGAGGAGTACGATAAGCGCAGTAAAAAGAATAAACTTTACAAGGTTTCTCGATTTTTGCATAGAAAACTGCTCTCCTTCCAAAGCCGGATTTAAGATATATCCGCCAAATCAAGGAACATACTTCCGAATTCAGCGATATGTTCCTTCCGTCCCACAAGATTGTCTCCAAGCAGCAGATCAAACATGCGGGCTGTTTGCTCGGCATCCTCGGGCATCACACGGATCAGGCGTCGGGTTGCGGGATTCATCGTTGTGAGCCACATCATTTCGGGATCATTCTCGCCGAGACCCTTGGAACGATTGATCGAAGCACGGGCTCCCGCAAGCTGTTCCAGCACATCTGCTTTTTCACGTTCCGAATAGGCAAACCATGTTTTTCCCTTTGACTCGATCTCATATAACGGAGACTCGGCAATATATACATACCCTTCCCGGATCAGTGTCGGCGTCAACCGCCAGAGCATCGTCAGGATCAGGGTGCGTATCTGGAAACCGTCCACGTCCGCATCGGTGCAGATGATGATCTTGCTCCAGCGCAGATTGTCCAGCACGAAAGAATTCAGCTCTTTGCCGCGCTTTTCAACTTCAACGCCGCATCCCAGCACCTTCAGCAGATCGGTGATGATCTCACTGCGGAAAATACGGGCATAGTCCGCCTTCAGGCAGTTAAGGATCTTACCGCGCACAGGCATGATCCCCTGAAATTCCGCATCACGCGACAGCTTACAGGCACCCAATGCCGAATCGCCCTCTACGATATACAGTTCACGTCGGGATGCATCCCGACTCCGGCAGTCCACGAACTTCTGCACACGGTTTGCAATGTCCATGGAGCCGGTCAGTTTTTTCTTGATGTTCAGCCGCGTCTTTTCCGCCTGTTCGCGGCTTCGCTTATTGATAAGCACCTGCTCGGCGACCCGATCTGCTTCCGCCTTGTTTTCAATGAAATAGATCTCAAGTTTTTCCTTGAAAAACTCGGTCATTGCATCCTGCACGAACCGGTTGGTAATGGACTTTTTGGTCTGGTTCTCATAGGAAGTCTGCGTGGAGAAACAGTTCGTTACGAGGATCAGACAGTCTGCGACATCCTGAAAACTGATCTTCGATTCATTTTTCTGATATTTCCCCTGCTTTTTTATATAGGCATCAAGTGCATAAACAAACGCAGTTCTTGTCGCTTTTTCGGGAGCACCGCCGTGTTCCAGCCAGCTGGAGTTATGATAATACTCCACGATGTTCACACGCCGGGAAAAACAAAAAGCTGCGGAAAGCCGGACCTTATATTCCGGTTTATCGGCGCGGTCACGCCCGCGCCGCTCCGTTTCAATAAACACAGGCGCCGTCATAGGATCTTCGCCCGCCAGCTCCGTAATATAATCGACAAGCCCGTTTTCGTAACGAAAATCCTTTGTATCAAAACCGCCGCCGGGCTTTTGCCGCCGCAGCCGAAATGTCACGCCGGCATTTACTACGGCCTGCCGCCGCAGTGTCTCCGTAAAATACTCCTCGGGGATATCAATATCCGTGAAAACCTCCAGATCAGGCTTCCACCGGAAGGTGGAGCCGGTCTTCTTCCTGTCGGTTTTCTCTTTTTGAAGGCCGCCGATGTTCTCGCCTTTTTCAAAATGCAGCGTATACCGGAACCCGTCACGGAAAATCTCCGCGTCAAAATATTCCGAAGCATACTGCGTAGCGCAGGAGCCGAGACCATTCAGTCCCAGAGAATACTCGTAGTTTTCTCCCTCATCGTTGCTGTATTTGCCGCCGGCATATAACTCGCAAAAGACCAGTTCCCAATTAAACCTTTGTTCCGCCGGGTTCCAGTCCACCGGACAGCCACGCCCAAAATCCTGGACCTCCACGCTCTTATCCGTATAACAAGTCACCGTTATGAGGCTGCCAAATCCCTCTCTGGCCTCGTCAATAGCATTGGACAGGATCTCAAACACCGCATGTTCACAGCCCTCCAGCCCATCAGAGCCAAAGATCACGCCCGGACGTTTCCGTACCCGGTCAGCTCCCTTGAGCTGAGAAATGCTTTCATTTCCATATGTCTGCGGCTTCGGTTTCGCCATGGGTTCCCCCTGTTTCAATAGTACTTTCGATAACTGCCATATACCGCCCCTTCCGGCGGCATCGTACACTTATTCAAATATAAAATATACTATATTTTGCCTTAAATTGCAATAGACACTCTTTTCTCCCACGTTGACGGGAAAAGCAATACGTCCATATCCTTTCGAGGGATATGGACGTACCGTCAGATTGGAAGGGACTGATTCAAGGCAGGTTGATTCTGAATAGGATCTCTGCTTATTCTGTTATTTTTTCTTCTGCCGGAAGATCGATCGCCGCAGGTTCCAGCACAAGTTTTCCGTCTCTGACCAGAGCCAGAATCGTTCCGCCGGCGTGCAGGCTTCCATCCAGAAGCTTTTCGGCCACCGTATCTTCGACGGCATTCTGAATGCTGCGGCGCAGAGGCCTTGCTCCGTATACCGGATCAAATCCGATCTCCGCCAGCTTATCCAGCGCCTCATCCGTAACTTCCAGACGGACGCCCAGCGACTGCACCCGCTCAGAGACTGTCCGCAGCATGTTGGATGCGATCTGCCGGATGTTTTCTTTTGTGAGCTGACGAAATACGATCGTCTCGTCGATTCGGTTGAGGAACTCCGGGCGGAACGTTCTGCGAAGATCCTCCATCACGCGGTTCCGGATATCCTCATGGGATTTATCCTCCGATGCCTCATCCCGGAAACCGAGCGAAGTTCGCTTTTCCGTGATGCTGCGCGCACCGACGTTTGAGGTCATAACAAGGATCGTGTTCCGGAAGTCCACATGCCGTCCCTGCGAATCGGTCAGGCGGCCGTCGTCCATGACCTGCAGGAGAATATTGAACACATCTTCATGGGCCTTCTCGATCTCATCAAACAGAACTACGCTGTAAGGCTTACGGCGGATCTGTTCCGTCAGCTGTCCACCCTCCTCGTAGCCAACATAGCCCGGAGGGGATCCGATGAGTTTGGATACCGTGTGCTTCTCCATGTATTCCGACATATCCACACGGATCATGGCATTTTCGTCGCCGAATACCGCTTCTGCCAGAGCCTTGCACAGTTCGGTCTTGCCAACACCGGTCGGACCGAGGAACAGGAAGCTTCCTATCGGTCTCTTGGGATCTTTCAAGCCGACTCGTCCGCGTCGAATCGCCCGGCTCACGGCCGAGACTGCCTCGTCCTGACCGATCACGCGCCGGTGCAGTACTTCTTCCATGCGAAGAAGCCGTGCGCTCTCATCCTCTGTGAGGCTTGTTACAGGGACTCCCGTCCAGCCGGATACCACCGCGGCAATATCCTCCGCCGTCACGCTCCCGCGCTTTCCTTCGCGGTTCCGGCTCCAGGCGCTCCGGGCTTTGTTCAGTTCCTCACACTGCTCGCGTTCACGGTCGCGCAAAACAGCCGCCTGTTCAAAATCCTGTGCCTTAATGGCTTCTTCTTTTTCAACAGCCAGAGCATGAATCCTTGCCTCAAAAGCCTTCAGTTCCTCAGGCTCCGTCATGGTCTCCATCCGCACACGTGACGCCGCCTCATCCATGAGGTCGATCGCCTTGTCGGGAAGATAACGGTCATTGATATATCGTGCCGAAAGCTGTACGGCCGCTTTCAGGGCCTCATCCGTGATCTCAAGACGATGATGCGCCTCATAGCGGTCACGCAGACCGCGGATAATAGCGATGCTCTCTTCTTCCGTAGGCTCGGCAACCATGACCGGCTGGAATCGGCGTTCCAGCGCCGCGTCCTTCTCAATATATTTTCGGTATTCGTTCAGTGTCGTCGCACCGATCACCTGGATCTCTCCGCGTCCTAGCGCCGGCTTAATGATATTGGCGGCATCGATCGCGCCTTCCGCCGCACCCGCTCCGATGATGGTATGCAGTTCATCGATAAACAGCACGCAGTCACCGGCTTTTTTTACCTCTTCCAGCACGCCGCGGATGCGTTCCTCAAAGTCACCGCGGTACTTGGTACCGGCCAGCATACCGGTAAGGTCAAGCGAAACAATACGTTTATTCTGCAGATCCTCCGGCACATCTCCGGCGGCTACACGCTGGGCAAGGCCCTCTGCGACGGCTGTCTTGCCGACACCCGGTTCTCCGATGAGTACGGGATTATTTTTTGTGCGGCGCGAAAGAATCTGTATGACACGGCTGATCTCCCGGTCTCTGCCGATCACCGGGTCCAGTTCTCCCTGTTCCGCGGCAGCGGTCAGATCCCGGCTGTATTGATCCAGAGTCTTTGTATCGGCTCTCCGCGCGGAAGCTCGTCCCACCGGCTGACGTGGCCCGGAGCTGCTGTATCCGGGATCGCGAAATACGTTCACAACTTCCGTATAGAGTTTGTTCAGGTCTGCACCTGTATGTGTCATAAGCCGGGAGGCTCCGCAATTCGGATCCCGAAGGATCCCCATCAGCAGATGCTCCGTTCCGACATAACTGTGCCGGAGATGATTGGCATCGGCAACCGCGCGTTCGATCACCGCCTTAGCGTTGGGGGTCAGGCCCTGTACAGGCGCTCCGGGCGCTCCCCTTCCGATAACCTTTTCAACTACTTCTGTCAGAAACTCGGCATCCAGACCGTTCTCCCGGAGCACCCGGGCACCCAGTCCTTCACTCTCGCGTACGATCCCAAGCAGAATATGCTCGGATCCCACGAAGCTGTGCCCCAGTTCGGAAGCCGTTTCCTGTGCATTGGCAAGTGCCTTTTTAGCTTTTTCCGTGAATCTATCTGCATTCCTCATGTGAAATCAACCCCTTTTCTGTCCGTGTCTTCCCAATCAATCTGAAATCATTGTAATCTTACCCACCTGTCAGCATCTGTAGTATTATGTAGTACCAAACAGTGCCTTTCTGAAATATCTTCCTTCTATAGGCCGGAATTCCGGGGTCCGCGTTTCCCGCGGACCCCGGAATCCATACGCCGGGTATTCAGAGTTTCGTTCCCTCCGCGGGAGGGGAAAACGTTTTTTTACTTCCCTTCCATCTCACGGATCTGATCACGGAGAGTAATAGCCTGTTCGAAGTCTTCGGCTTTTACCGCTTCCTCAAGCTGATTCTTGAGTGCCTGAAGCTCACGACGGGTCTTCAGTTCCGGATCGACCTCGACCTCCGTGCCGGTTTCAGTTTCGGCCTCAGCCTTCGTTTCTTCCGGTTTTTCCTCTTTGTTCTCCAGTTTGAACTCGATCCGCGGCAGTACCGGCATCAGAGTGGTCAATCCACGACCCAAACCAAAGCTGGGGAAGAAGCTGCGTCCGAAGAAACGGTCGGAAGTTCTCCAGAAATCATCGAACCAGTCAAAAGGATCATCAAAGAAGCCGCCAAAGCCTGGTCTGGCATTTGTATTCACCGGCTGGAGCAGTCCGGCCTTTTGGGCACACTCCGTGCACAGATGAACTTCAGCTTTTTGTCCGTTCACACTTACCTGATAGAAGAAATTAGCCTCGTTGCCACACTTTTCACACTTCATATTAAGAATCTCCTTTCATATTTTTCGATTTAAGGTTTAACAATTACGATCGGTCAATAATTCTCCGAAAGAGTTTCCAACAGCATCTGCTTAAGGATCGATGCCCGTACAGCACCGCGCTGTTCCGGTGGAAGCGGGCGAAGTGCCTGGTTCCCGATCGCTGCCAGGATCAATCCGGCACTCTGTGTATCCAGTGCACCCGATTCCACAGCATTGGATATGAAAGCCGCAGCCGTCTGAAGATCCAAATCGCTCCCCGCTGCATTGATCGTATGCATGATGAGCTGCTCCGGAACGCTCCGGACCCTTGAGATCCGGATATATCCTCCGCCGCCCCGCCGGGATTCGACCAAATAGCCATGCTCCGGTGAAAACCGCGTGGATATAACATAGTTTATCTGGCTCGGAACACAATGAAACCGATCTGCCAGAGTTGACCTCTGCAGCTCTGCGATGCCATCTGCAGCATCCAGCGCCTCCTGAATAAAGCGTGCAATCAAATCACTGGTTGCCATATCTTCACCTCATCGCATTCCCAAGTTTGACTTTGACGAATCTTGACCTTTGATGATTCTATATTAGTCAGGAATGGTCAGTTTTTCAAGCGTAATATTTTGACCTTATCTGACCTTCGCGATCGAATAACTTCAAGGAGCTTCGTCGGGCTTTCATTTTCTCAAATTATCGTTGTTTTTCGCGAATATTGGAAAAAAATTTCCAAACTGGCGAGAAAACCCGGTTGCATTTTACCTGTTCTGTGTTACAATGTTTCCGTACATAATGCCCGGAAGGGTAATTTTGAACGGAGGTATTCTGTAATGGCTTATAAGATCAGTGACGATTGCATCTCCTGCGGCACCTGCGCCGGCGCTTGCCCGGTTGAGGCTATCAAGGAAGGCGACGATCATTACGTCATCGATGCGGATTCTTGCCTGGGCTGCGGCTCCTGCGCTGGCGAGTGCCCTGTTGGCGCCATCGTCGAAGAGTAATCGAAAATCCGTAAGGAAGGGAGGGCATCTTGGGAGGTCCTCCCTTCTTTCCTTTACAGATACTATTGACGGCAACCGCTTTGGTTTCCGCCTTACTTTTTTCTGGGGAAAGTTGAGGAGCGATCATGGAGCCTGCACAGCTCTGGACAAACGGTCCGATCTATCGATACCGTGCGCATCCGCCTTGTACGGATTCGCTGCTGCTGGCTGATTTTGCCGAAACCGCCGGTGTGCGGTCCTGCATTGATCTGGGCTGCGGCGAAGGTTTGCTCATGCTCCTGCTTTGTGCAAGATCCCCGGAGCTGAGGATCGACGGTGTGGAACTCTGTGAGGAGAATGCCGCACTTTGCCGTCGTAACATGGCGGATAATGCTCTGTCAGACCGCGTCCATGTTATTCACGGAGATTTGCGTCTATGTGTGAATACGCTTCCCTCCGGAGCATATGATCTTGTTATTTCCAATCCACCTTACTTTCCTGCGGGCGGAGGTTATTCCTCCCCCGATGCTATACGTTCTGCCGCCAGAGAGGAACACGGTCTGACGCCTGCCGATCTATGTGCGGCAGCCGCCCGTCTCTGTCGAAACGGCGGACGTTTTGTTGTTGTGTATCGTTCCGATCGGCTGACCGATTTGATCTGCGCCATGCGGTCTGCCCATCTGGAACCCAAGCGCATGCGCTTTATAGCTCACTCGGTGGAAGCAAAACCCGGTCTGGTGCTCGTCGAAGCCTGCCGAAATGCACGGCCGGGCAGTCTTGTCTGCCTGCCGCTTCTGGTACTTCGCGGACCGGACGGGCGTGATTCCCCCGAGCTGAAACGTATTTGTCACATGGAGGATCCTGTATGAGCGGAAAACTGTTTCTGGTCGGCACACCTATCGGAAATCTCAGCGACATCTCACCGCGCACAGCGGAAACGTTGGCGATGGTCGATTTTATCGCTGCCGAAGACACCCGTGTGACAAGAAAACTTCTCTCGCATCTTGACCTGCATAAACCGCTTATCAGTTACTATGAACATAACCGCAGGGAGAGTGCGGAACGTATTCTCCCCCGTTTGCTTGCCGGTGAGAACGGCGCTTTGGTATCCGATGCCGGCATGCCGGCCATCTCCGATCCCGGTGAAGAGCTCGTAAAGCTCTGTGCCGAAAACGGCGTGGAAGTAATCACCATCCCCGGCCCCTGTGCCCTGATCTGTGCACTGGCCGCCAGTGGTCTTCCCACACAGCGTTTTGCCTTTGAGGGCTTTCTGGCCGTATCCGGCAGGAACCGCTGGGCACGTCTCGACGAACTGCGAACCGAGCCCCGTACGCTGGTTCTGTATGAAGCACCCCACAAACTGATCAAAACATTGACCGATCTCCTGAAATATCTCGGTGACCGGGATGTGGCGCTCTGCCGTGAACTTACAAAGGTCCATGAGGAGGTACGCCGAACTACGCTCTCCGCTGCGCTCGCTTACTATGAACATGAACCGCCGCGCGGTGAATTCGTACTGGTCATCCGCGGAGCTCCGGAAACGCAGGATCCCGAAACGACTTTGGAGGATGGTCTGGAATTGGTGGCCGTATACCGCAGCGAAGGCATTTCACTCCGGGAAGCCGCCCGCCGCGTCGCCGCCGAGACCGGTTTGCCCAAAAATCTTCTGTACTCACAAAGCCTCGGCCGGGAGGATCGGTAAACACTCCACAGGGAGAAATGAGCAAATGACGATAATTGATTTTCATACCCATACCTTCCCCTCCAGGATCGCCCCTACTGCCATACGGAAGCTACAGGAGGCCTGCAGGTCGCAGGCTTTCACCGACGGCACAGCATCCGCGCTGTACAACTCCATGCAGAAAGCCGGAATCGGCCGGTCTGTTGTTCTTCCTGTTGCTACCAACCCGGAAAAGGTTCGTTCCATGAACGATGTTTCCATCCAAAAGACAGGAAAAGACGGTCTCATCTATTTTGGATGCATTCATCCGGACACACCATATTGGCATGAGGAGCTAAACCGCATCGCGGAAGCGGGACTGAAGGGAATCAAGATCCATCCGGTATACCAAAATACGGACATTGACGATATTCGTTATCTCCGGATCCTGGATCTGGCCGGCAAACTCGGCCTTATTGTTGTTATGCATTCGGGATACGATCTCGCTTTCCCCGGCGTTATCCGCTGCTCTCCGTCCATGACGCTGAAAGTTCTCCGTCTGGTTGGCCCCATAAAACTCGTCATGGCACATATGGGCGGCTGGCGTTGCTGGGGCGAGGAAGCGGAAGCACTGACGGAAGCCGGCGTTTATATCGATACGGCATTTTCGCTGGGAACCTTTACACCACTTGATGGGGAACAGTTTTCCGAGGAAGAACTCAAACTTCTGAGTGCAGAATCTTTCTGCTCTCTGGTGCATACCTTCGGCAGTGAGCGGGTCCTGTTCGGAACGGACAGTCCCTGGTATGATCAGAAACAGAGTCTGGAGGATTTTCTCGCTCTTCCTCTCTCCGAAACGGAAAAGCGGAATATTCTGGGTGAAAATGGCCGCAGGCTTTTAGATCTTTAAGGTATTGAAATTTCGTCCCGACACTGTGCCTTATCGGGACAGCAAATAAACTCAAAACTTATCCGGGAGGAATAATTATGAATTTCGAAAAAATTCGTCAGGCCGCTGAGGGATATCAGGCAGACATGACGCGTTTTCTGCGTGAACTTGTCGCAATTCCCGGTGAAAGCTGCGGCGAAGAAGGACATGTGCGCCGCATTGTAGCGGAAATGAAGAAACTGGGCTTTGATGAAGTCCGTATTGATCCCATGGGCAACATTCTCGGCATCATGGGTTCCGGCGAAACGCTGATCGGATTCGATGCGCATATCGACACCGTCGGCATCGGCAATCGCGCCAACTGGCAATTCGATCCCTACGAAGGTTATGAAACCGACGTGGAGATCGGGGGCCGCGGTACTTCCGACCAGCTGGGCGGTATCGTCTCCGCCGTATACGGTGCACGCATCCTGCGTGACCTTGGCATGCTGAACGAAAAATATCGGGTACTCGTTGCCGGAACAGTACAGGAAGAGGACTGCGACGGACTTTGCTGGCAGTACATCATTCGTGAAGACGGTCTACGTCCTGCTTTTGTTGTCTCCACTGAGCCCACCGACGGCGGCATCTATCGCGGTCAGCGCGGCCGTATGGAGATCCGCGTAGACGTCAAAGGCATTTCCTGCCACGGTTCCGCCCCCGAACGCGGCGACAACGCTATTTATAAGATGGCGGATATTCTTCAGGACATCCGCTCTCTCAATGAGAATCCCACCGACGCTCCCATCCCCGGACTTGTCCGTATGCTTGAAGAAGAACATAACCCCGAATGGCGCGAGGCACGTTTCCTCGGCCGCGGCACCGTCACGGTCTCCGAAGTATTCTTCACATCTCCCAGCCGCTGCGCCGTTGCCGACTCCTGCGCCGTGTCTCTTGACCGACGTATGACTGCCGGTGAGACCTGGGAAAGCTGTCTGGACGAGATTCGCGCACTTCCTGCCGTCAAAAAGTACGGCGATGACGTGGTCGTCTCCATGTACGAATACCAGCGTCCGTCCTGGACCGGCTGTGTATATCCCATTGAGTGCTACTTCCCCACCTGGGTCATTCCCGAAGATCACCCTGTCACCCGTGCGCTCGAGGAAGCATACCACGGACTTTACGGTACCCAGCGTATCGGCGCTCCCGAGACCCTCTCCATGCGTCAGGCCCGCCCGCTGACAGATAAGTGGACCTTCTCCACTAACGGCGTCACCATCATGGGCCGCAACGGGATCCCCTGCATCGGCTTTGGTCCCGGTGCCGAAGCGCAGGCTCATGCGCCCAATGAGAAGACATGGAAACAGGATCTCGTCACCTGTGCTGCCGTTTATGCGGCACTGCCCGGCTGTTACTGTCCCTGAGCATACGCGCCGGAACACGATAAATGGAGAAGATGAACATGCAAGCCATTCATACGGATAATGCCCCTGCTGCCCTTGGCCCTTACTCTCAGGCACGAAGGGTCGGTGATTTCGTGTTTACTTCCGGTCAGATAGGAATTAACACGGCAAGCGGGAAGCTCGCCGAAGGCATCGTTGCCCAGACGCACACCGCCCTCAAAAACCTCGGCGCTATTCTGCAGGAAGCCGGTCTCGGCTATAACGATGTCGTCAAGACGACCGTTTTCCTGAAGGACCTGAACGATTTCCAAATCGTAAACTCTGTTTATGCTCAGTATTTTACCGATGCGCTTCCTGCCCGCAGCTGCGTGCAGGTCGCCGCGCTCCCTCTCTCCGCGCTCGTTGAGATCGAGTGTATTGCTGTTGTCGGAGGCTGACGCGCCATATCGATCCAATTAA
>JAUMXS010000040.1 GCA_030528965.1 Eubacteriales bacterium | reverse complement strand
TGACACTCCCGAGGAGTGTGTTGCTCTGATTTCTGCCGGCGAGTCTCCTGAGATTGATCTTTGGAAACTCAAAAACATCGGCGAATCAAGGGATGAGGGCAAGTAGATCTTTTGACACGACATTTTTATATAAAGAAGTTCCGGAGCAATGCGAAGTGCAATTCTCCGGAACTTCTATTTATCGGATGAAAAAGTCATGTATAGGTTTCGGAAGATAGAATGGACTCAACTTCAGCAAGCTGTTCCGGTGTGTTAACTCCGATGATTTCCAGCCCGAGATCACGGCAGCAAAGCGAGACGGGAAGCCCGTCAGCCAACATAAATGCGGGCGCGTCGGTGAGGTAGTATTCTCCCTGCGCATTTGAACGCTGAAGGCGACCCAGAACGGATGCAAGACACTTGGCGTCAAAAATATACACACCGCTGTTAAGCTCCGTAACAGCGCGCTGCTCGGGCGTACAATCTTTTTCTTCGACAATAGCGGAAAAAGATCCGTTTTCGTCACGAATGATTCGGCCGTAGGGGAGAGGATAGGCGGCTGGACCGCTGAGGATCGTACAGGCAGCACCTGACTTGCGATGTTCCTCGAGAAGCGCCAGGTATGTTTCCTTCTTCAGAAGGGGCATATCTCCGCAGCAGACCAGAAGATCTCCGTCATAGTTTTCCAGGACCGGATAAGCAGACATGACCGCGTGGCCTGTGCCGAGTTGTTCCTCCTGTATGGCGGAAACATATTCGGGAAAAGCAGAGAGAACCTGTTCTCTGCGATATCCGACGACGATAACGGTATCCTGTGGGGGAATGAAGTTCAGAGCATGCAGGACATGGTGCAGCAAAGGCTTTCCGGCAGCGAGACGCATGACTTTGGGAATATCGCAGCCGTCGGATTGCAGTCTTGTGCCGCGTCCTGCGGCAAGGACAATGGCTTTTACATTTTTTTGCATGAATCTTGATTCCTTTATATTATTTGATAATCAATTGAAGCTGTTGTCAATTTCACGCGGAATACGTAGATCGAACTCCTGTTCGGTCAGATATTGGAGAATAGCGGGGAGAATATGCTCCGTTGTTTCGTTGGACGGAAGACAGATGTCGGCATAGCCGATGCTGATCTCCATGACGGAGGTAATATCCTCCGCGCGGGATACGCCGCTGCCGTCATTTCCCATTCCCGTGCCGGTACTGCGGTAGACAAGTCCGTTTGCTTCAGCCATGGAACGGACGCTGTTTTCGTTGCCGGTGGTTGATGCCACGAGCAGCGTTTTCAGCATGGCGGTTTCATAAAGAACGGAAGCTGCGGAATCATAGTCAGCCTGAGCGTTTCTTCCACAGAGGATTCCAATGCTGTGCCCGTATCCGAGCGCCTGTCGCAGCTTATCGGGGGAATCAATGATTTCGGAGGATGTTACAAAGAAACAGGCGCTGACATTGAATCGTTCCAGTGACCGAAGCATGTTCTCGGTAGGCAGTCCGTGAAAACTAATATAAACGGCAGTATCGCTGCGTGATTCGTTGTTTGTCTTATCTTCCGTCAGGTTCGAATTGTCTGAGCCGTTTTCGTTGGGGTTTTTACCGGACAGATAATCCTCGTATCTTGATACCATCAGAGTCTTGGCTGCAGCAAGAAAGACGGAATTGCTGAGGATCTCGCTTCCGTCTGTGATGCGAAGAATGTCACCGTAGCCGTTTCCGGAGATAAACGTACAATTCAATCCGAAATAACTGCAGAGGAAATAGGCGGGGAGATACACCTGCCCACCGCTGTATACCGCCTGCGCATTGTAGGGTGTATTGTTGCTGTCAAAGGTAACGCCATTTGTCATGTCGAAGAAAATCTGACGATCCTGCGTAAACAGGGAAACTGTTCCGGTATTGCCAAAGGAATTATAATAAATCCGGAAATTGGTAAATATCCAGTATGGTATGTAATAGGTGCCGCCGAGATAATATGGAGCGGAGTTCAAATCAAGAAGAGTATCGTTGATGGCAATGAAGCAAATATCGTCGGCCTGTGCCGAGGGCGAGAGCGCCGGCAGGAAGCTGAACAACAGTATAACGGTCAAAAATAAAGAAATACAACGTCTTTTCAAAATACAGCCTCCTTTGCAATATTGTTTGGGTATATTTATAATCAACTGCTTTTTAAATTATAATCCAAATGCATCTGATTGTAAATGTTATTAATACACGGAAAATAAGTCTTTATTTTTTAACTGTGACGTGGTAAAATGCACACAAGCTATAAATATGTATTGCGGAGGGACATTCTAATGCCCGAAAACTATATCACGAAACAAAACGAAACCGGAAACGTTCATATTGCCGAGGACGTACTCTATGTCATGGCTTCTGCCTCGGTTGCGGAAGTTGACGGCGTAGCCGGCCTTTCGAATACGTTTGGTTCTGACCTGGTCGAACTGCTTGGGCGGAAGAGCCTGAGCCGCGGCATCAAAGTTACGGTTGAGGAAGATACCATTACCATCGATGCACTGATCACCGTGCGTTATGGTTATGTTGTGACGGATGTTGCTAAGAAGGTTCAGGAAGAGATCGCCTCTTCCGTTGAATCCATGACCGGCATGAAGCCTGTTGTTAATGTTCACGTAACCGGGATCGCCTTTGATAAGGCTTCCAACAACTGAATTCGGACATGACCAGAACTACAGCACGTGAGATCGCGGTGCAGCTCAGTTTTGCTATGCTCTCCAATAGCGAGCTGACACCGGAAGAGTTTTTCTCTCGGGAGTATTATGATACTCTTGCCGAAGAGTGTATTTTTTTCGAAGAATATCCGAATGAACGTCAGCTTCGTTACATTCGTGAACTGGCTGTCGGCGTTGTCGAACATCGGGAGGAACTGGATGCGAGGATCGAGCAACTATCTCATGCCTGGCGTCTTTCGAGAATTTCCCGTACGGCTGCCGCCGTGCTTCGCTGTGCCATTTATGAGATCCTGTACATGCCCGATGTGCCCAATGCCGCTGCCATCAATGAAGCGGTGGAACTTGCCAAGGGGTATGAGGATCCGGAAACTGTTTCGTTCATCAACGGTATTCTTGGCGGTGTTGTCAGAAGCCTGAATGCGGAGACACCCGATGATCCTGAGATTACCGAGTCCGCATTGGAATCCGTGAATTCCGATGCCGGCGAGAGTGTTGAGGATACCGAAACAAGAAGTTAAACCGAGGAATATATGGAACAGAAAGTCTTTTCCGTTTCGGAGCTTAACAATCATATTAAGGATCTTTTGGAGCTCGACCCGATGCTCGCGCAGGTTCGCGTCCGGGGCGAGCTCTCAAACTATCGGGTGTATCCTTCCGGGCATCATTATTTTACGCTGAAAGATGCCGGCGGCAGCCTGCGCTGTGTGATGTTCAAGAGCCAGGCTGTGAGGCTGCGATTTCGCCCGGAAAGCGGTATGGGTGTCGTGGCATACGGCAGGGTTTCTGTCTTTCCGCGGGATGGAGCGTATCAGCTCTATTGCTCCACGCTCAGTCCGGAAGGACTTGGTGACCTGTATCTGGCCTATGAGCAGCTGAAAGCAAAACTTGCATCGGAAGGCCTGTTTAATCCGGAGCATAAGAAAGATCTTCCCCGATTCCCGTCGAAGATCGCCGTTATTACATCCGGAGCCGGTGCGGCAGTGCGTGATATCATTCGTATCTGCAATCGTCGCTGGCCGATGGCAAAGATCCTCGTGCTGCCTGTTCGGGTGCAGGGTGTTGAGGCTCCGCCGGAAATCGTCGGGGCGATTCGGTATGCGAATCGATTCCGCGTAGCCGATCTCATTATTACCGGCCGTGGCGGAGGTTCTCTTGAGGATCTATGGGCCTTTAACGATGAGCGTGTGGCCCGCGCCATCTTTGAATCGGAGCTGCCGGTCATTTCTGCCGTGGGACATGAGCCGGATGTGACAATTGCAGATTTTGTTGCCGATGTTCGGGCGGCAACTCCTTCCCATGCGGCAGAGATTGCGGTTCCCGATCAGGAAGAATTGAGAGCTACAGTATCGGCACTTGAACGCAGGGTATCCGTTGCTGCGGAAAAACAGTTTTCAGCGCTGAGACAGAGGCTTGAGGATCTGCAAACTCGGCGCGTATTGGAAAGTCCCCGGACAGTGATCGATCAGAAGCGCATGGAACTGGATCTTGTGATGGGAAGGGCTTCTGCCGCGGCAGACAGACTTCTTTCTGAGCGTCGACAGCAGTTTGTGCAGCTTACGGCATCTCTAAATGCATTAAGTCCGCTGAAAGTCCTGTCGCGCGGCTTTTCTATTGTTACGAACGAGAAGGGCATCATTATTCGTGATGCCGAAGCCGCAGAACCCGGTGAATCCGTTGATATAACTCTGGCACAGGGTAAACTGCGCTGCGTTGTGGAGGAACAGATATGGCAAAAAAACAATTGAACTTTGAGGCGGCCCTTGCCCGGCTGGAGGCGATCGTCGGTCAGTTGGAGAGGGGAGACGCGCCGCTGGAGGATTCGCTGGCTTTGTTTGAGGAGAGTGCCGGACTTGTCAAACGCTGTTCAGAATTGCTTGATAAGGCTGAGAAAACGGTTGTCAAGCTGAAGAAAGGCGCAGACGGCGAACCGGTGGAAACTCCCTTTGCCGATGAGGATGAGATATGAATTATCATGCGGAATATGACCGCCTGCGGTCAATGACAGAAGATTGGCTGTCCGGGTGCTATTCAGATCAACTGCCCCAGAAGGGCTTGGCGGATGCTATGAGATATAGCCTGCTTGCCGGAGGCAAACGCCTGCGTCCGGTTCTGGCGCTTGCATTCTGCCGCGCTTTCGGCGGCGATGAACATGCGGCCCTGCCTGCGGCTTGTGCCCTGGAGTTTCTGCATACCTACAGTCTTATCCATGATGATCTTCCTGCCATGGATAATGATGATCTGCGCCGCGGCAAGCCTACAAACCATGTGGTTTACGGGGAATGTACCGCTATTCTGGCCGGTGATACTCTGCAGGCTGAAGCCTTTGGTCTGATCCTTCGCGCTCCGCTCCCCGTAGAGATGCGTGTTAAGTGCGCTGAGTTTCTTGCGGATGCGGCAGGATATGCCGGCATTTGCGGCGGTCAGTATCTTGATACTGTTCTTTGGCTGGATTCCGATTCGGCCGAGAAGCTCACAACAATCGCAGAATTGAAAACGGCCAGCCTGCTTTCGGCGGCCTGTCGGATCGGCGCTGTTCTGGGCGGCGCGGATGAGTTCGGAATTCAAGCGGCCGAGGATTATGGGATGGCGCTCGGCATGGCTTTTCAGATCCGTGACGACATGTTGGATGAACTCAGTACAACGGAAAAGCTCGGGAAGCCCATCGGCTCTGATCGCCGCGGCGGCAAATCTACCTTTATGAACATATTTGGTGCTGCACGTTGTGAAGCTTTTGTCTCCAAGTATACGGAAAAAGCAAAACGGTCGATTGACGGAGTCTTACCGCATCCGGGATTTCTTTTGAGATTGGCGGATTCACTTGTGCTCCGTGAACATTGATGAATCCTTTTGAGGTTTAGTTGTATATCCGATTTATATAGCGCATAGATCAGTTTTGCGAAACATGTTCCGATATGTATATTTTTCGCGGTTTTTTAATGCATAAAATCGATTTTTGAATATTTTTTAGCGATCAACACCTCTTTACCCTTGTAATCACAGGGTATATTTGTTATGATGTCGACATATGTATCTGCATATTCGAGGGAAATATTTTGAATATTCTGCAATCAATCAATAATCATGACGATCTCCTCGAACTTTCAGATAAACAGCTTCGGGAGCTGTGTGAGGAGATCCGATCTTTCCTTGTGGAGAGTTTGTCCGATACCGGAGGACATTTGGCGTCGAATCTGGGCGCTGTAGAATTATCTGTGATGCTTCACAGAGTATATGATCCGCGTCGGGATCGTCTGTTATTTGATGTCGGACATCAATGCTATACACATAAAATTCTTACCGGCCGCATGGCGAGTTTCGGTACTCTGCGTCGCTTGGATGGCCTGTCCGGGTTTCCTGATCCGACAGAAAGTGAATGCGATCCGTTTATAGCAGGGCATGCTTCCAATTCTGTCTCCGCTGCCTTGGGAATGGCTCGTGCCCGCACTCTTTTGGATGAAACGTATGATGTTGTCGCCGTGATCGGCGACGGTGCGCTTTCCGGTGGGCTGGCATATGAAGGCCTGAGTGATGCGGGCGAAAGCGGAGAGCCGCTCGTTGTCGTATTGAACGACAACGGGATGTCCATTCAGCCGAATGTCGGCGGTGTAGCGAGGCTGTTATCCCGCATGCGAGTAAAGCCTGCGTATATTTCCTTTAAGCAGGTGTTCCGTCGCGTTGTCGGTGTTATACCGCCGCTTTATCGGATGGCACACAACTTTAAGGAATGGCTCAAACTTCGGCTTTTGCCTTCCAATATGTTTGACGATATGGGCTTTCAATATATCGGCCCTGTGGACGGACATGATCTTACTCATCTGGAGATCCTGCTCCGCTGGGCGAGAGATCTGCGAAAGCCTGTTTTGCTGCATGTGGTTACGCAGAAGGGCAAAGGCTGTGAATTTGCCGAGAAAAGTCCGGATGCCTATCATGGTGTCGGGGCTTATGATCCTGTGACCGGTGAGATAAAAGCGTCGGGAAAAAGTTTTTCCGACTGCATGGGGGAAGAATTGTCGCGTCTGGCACAAGAGGATAGCCGTATTTGTGCGGTGTCAGCTGCGATGGAGGACGGAACCGGACTTCACAGTTTCGCCAGAGAGATCCCCGCTCGCTTTTTTGATGTGGGAATTGCAGAGGGGCATGCCGTCACCATGGCGGCCGGTCTTGCCAAGCAGGGACTTCTGCCTGTCTTTGCTGTGTATTCCTGCTTTTTGCCTCGTGCCTGTGATATGCTTTATAATGATGTGGGACTGCAGAATCTGCATGTTGTGTTTTGTGTGGATCGCGCTGGACTAGTTGGACGTGACGGAGAGACACATCATGGCATGTTTGATGTTGCCCATTTAAGCGCCGTTCCGGGAATGACTATATATTGTCCTTCCAACTTTTCGGAACTTCGGGATATGCTGTCCCGGGCTTTGTATAAAGAAACCGGGCCTGTGACCGTTCGCTATCCCCGCGGCGGAGAGGGACCTTATCTTGCGTCTCATGCGGATGAAGATGTCACGATCCTGCAAAAGGGCAATGATATTACACTGATCAGCTACGGATTGCTGATCAACGAGCTTTTGGATGCTGCGGCAGAGTTATCTGCCCACGGTATATCCGCAGATGTGATCAAGCTGAATCGAATATGTCCGCTCAATAACGAAACGGTTCTGCAGTCTCTGAAAAAGACACGGCGTCTGATCGTGTTGGAGGATGTATGTCAGTCCGGCTGCGTGGGAGAAAAGATCCTTGCAGATTGTGCCGGACACAGTATTACATTGCGCGCTGTTCGTCTGTTAAATGCCGGGGATGGTATTGTCCGTCACGGTGAAGTCTGTGAACTGCGTGCTGCTTTGGGTTTAAATACTTCGGGAGTCGTTTCGGCGGCTCTTTCCATGTTAAATGAGACGGAATGAAAACAATGAAGAAACAACGTCTGGATCAGCTTGTATTTGAATTGGGCCTGACAGAAAGTCGGGAGAGGGCCCGTACCTCCATTATGGCAGGACTGGTCTTTGTTGACGGACAGCGTATGGATAAGCCCGGCGCTGCTGTTTCCCCGGATGCAAAGATCGAGCTGCGCGGTGAGGCGATCCCCTATGTGAGCCGTGGAGGTCTGAAGCTCGAAAAAGCCCTGCGCGTCTTTGACATTGATCCTGCCGGAAAACACTGCCTGGATGGCGGCGCTTCCACCGGCGGGTTTACGGATGTACTGCTTCAGAACGGCGCAGAGAAGGTATACGCTGTGGATGTTGGCTATGGACAGCTTGCGTGGAAACTCCGCAGTGATCCGCGCGTCGTATGTATGGAACGTACGAATCTTCGATGCGTTACTCCCGAGCAGATTGGCGAGATCCTTGATCTTGCGGTTATGGATTTGAGTTTTATTTCCCTGCGGCTGGTACTTCCGGCGGTCAGAGATCTTTTGAGTGAGCATGGAGAAGTGGTCTGCCTTGTAAAACCGCAGTTTGAAGCGGGGCGTGAAAAGGTTGGAAAAAAAGGCGTGGTTCGCGACCCTGCCGTGCACCTTGAGGTCCTGGAAACCTTTCTGAACACTGCGGATGAACTGGGTTTTGCCGTGATCGGATTGGATTATTCTCCGATCCGCGGCCCGGAAGGGAATATTGAATACCTTGCCTGGCTTCGCAAGGATGGTGAAAAGCCTGATGCGCTTCCGGATGCGCGGGCTGTTGTGGAAGCTTCACACGGTGACTTGGGGGAAAAACAGCATGGCTGATCGCATTGTACTTTGTCCGAATCCCCTTCGGGATCCCGCACTCGGTTATACGCTTCATGCGAGTGAATTGCTGAAAGCATCTGGAAAAGAAGTCAGTATTTGTCCTGTTTTGCCTTTGGGCAAGGACACGGGAATTCCTGCGGATGTGCAGTTTGCTCCCCTGGATGAAGCTGTTCGCGGCGCATCTCTTCTGGTTTCTCTGGGCGGAGATGGTACTTTTCTGCGTGCTTCGCGCGCTGTGATCGGGTCCGACGTTCCGATCCTGGGAGTGAATCTCGGGCATATTGGTTTTCTTACGGAACTGGAAGCCAATCAGCTTGACCGACTTGTTTCCGCTGCCGATGGGCAATATGAACTGGAAAAGCGTATGATGCTGGATGTGGAATTAATCCGGAACGGTAAAGTGGTTTATTCCGACCAGGCGCTGAATGACGCGGTTGTACGCGGCAAAGTCTCCACTGTTCGCATTCGTGTGGAAGGGGACGGAGCCCGTATCATGGAGTTTTCCGGTGATGGGCTCATTGTTTCGACTCCGACCGGTGCAACGGCATATTCCATGGCGGCAGGTGGGCCTTTGGTGGAACCCACTGCAATGAATCTGATCCTTACTCCCATTTGTGCACATGATCTCTCGGTTCGGTCTTTTGTTTTGGATGCGGAACGTCATCTCACGATTCGTCCTGAATACCGTACGGACAAGCATGTACTTCTGAGCGTGGATGGAGACAGTGCCGTGGAGATCCTTGCAGGTGATGAGGTCAGAGTTTGCCGTTCGAATTATTCGACTCTGCTTGCGCATGTGCGTACCAAGAGTTTTTATGATGTTGCTTTTGAGAAATTGAGTTTACAGGGCGCAGGCTCTGGTATTACCGCCTGACAGCGGGAAAGGAAGAAAGTATTTATGACAGTAAAAACCAAGCGCCAGGCAAAGATCCTCGAACTGATCTCGATGCAGGAGATCGAGACTCAGAATCAGCTGATGGAGACTCTGATGGAAGCAGGCATCAAGAGCACACAGGCTACTCTTTCCCGCGATATCAAGGAACTTCGACTTGTTAAGGAACTTTCTCCGCGCGGGCACTATCGCTATGTCCTTTCTACGCGTGATGAGCCTAACGATTATGAGACTCGCCTGCGGAAGATCTTTCGTGAGAGCGTTACCAGCTATGCTATTGCGCAGAATATAATTGTAGTTAAAACGCTTCCGGGCCTTGCTCCGGCTGCCTGCTCTACGCTGGATGGTATGGAGATCCCCAATCTGGTCGGTACGATCGCCGGCGATGATACGGCGTTCCTCGCCATGCGGGATAATGATTCGGCGGAGCAGCTTTGCCGGGAAATTGAGGCGATGCTGTAAAGGGGCTGTCTTATGCTTGAGACTCTCCATATTGAGAATATAGCAGTCATTGAAAAAGCAGATATTTCTTTTGCTGACGGTCTGAATGTCCTGACGGGTGAGACCGGCGCCGGTAAATCCATTGTGATTGATGCCTTGGATGCTGTTCTTGGGGGCCGTGTCAGCCGAACTCTTGTGCGTACGGGTGCTGATCGGGCGGTCGTAAGCGCGGTGTTCAGTTCGGATACGGTCCAGGCGTGGTTTGATGAGAATGACATTGATTATGATGATGCGGATGAACTGATTCTGCAGCGTCGTGTGTCAGCTGAAGGCAAATCCTCCTGCCGTGTGAACGGTATTCCGGTAACTGCCGGACAGCTTCGTGAGCTTGGCGCGCTTCTTCTGGATATTCACGGACAGAACGACGGCAGACAGCTTATGGATGAATCCCGTCATCGGGAGTATCTTGATCGATTCGGCGTGGATCGGGCGTTGCTGTCCGAATATACGTCGGTATATGACGCATGGCGCAGTGTTGTGCGGGAGATGGATGAGCTCCGACTGAATGACTCCGAGAAAGAACGACTTTCTGCTGAGCTGAAGGCCCGTATCGATGACCTTGAACGAGCTGACATACATCCCGGCGAAGAGGAGGAACTCAGATCGCGCCGCGATCTTCTTCGGAATGCAGAAAAGCTGACGGAGGCCATTGACGAAGCTTATTCTGCGCTTTATGACGGGGAGGAAAATGCGGTCTCTCTTTGCGCGGATGCAGAAGAGTATACCGGACGGGCGGCTGCCTGGCATTCGGATTTACTGGAAGCGCAAACGCTTCTTCGGGATGCCGGCTTTGCCATGCAGGATGCGGCGGAGCGTTTGCGGGACGTACGCGCCAGTCTGGATTTCTCACCGGAGGAGTATGATGCGCTGGAAAGCCGACTGGATCAGCTTCGTCGGCTGGAAAAACGCTATTGCACCGATGAAAGCGGACTTGCTAGGCTTCTGGAAGAAAGCCAAATCCGGCTGGATGAACTGGAATATGCCGGTGACCGTCTGGAAAAGCTGGAACGTGATCTGAAGACACGCAGGGATGAGGTGCTGTCGGCTGCCAAACGCCTGACGAAGGCACGTATGGCCGCGGCAACGGAACTGGAACAGCGTGTGACTTCGGAGCTCACTGCATTGAGTATGCCCTCGGCCCGTTTCGGCGTTGTCTGCACGCCGTTGGCAGGGGAGAGCGGCTTTGATGTTCATGGCGGAGATGAGATTCGATTCGTTCTGGCTGCGAATGCCGGTGAAATGCCCGGACCCATCAGCCGAATTGCTTCCGGCGGTGAACTCAGCCGCATTATGTTGGCGTTGAAGAATGTTTTTGCCGAACGTGACAATGTGCCGTCTTTGGTATTTGATGAGATCGATACCGGCGTGTCCGGTATAGCGGCACAGCGCGTCGGAGAAAAATTGGCTGAACTGGCCGGCGTGAAGCAGATCCTTTGTGTTACGCATCTGCCTCAGATTGCTGCCATGGCTGATACACACTTTTCTGTTGAGAAGGCGGAAAAGAACGGACGTACATTTACTGCTGTACGTGAGCTGGACAAGGATGGAAGACTCCGGGAACTGGCTCGTCTGCACGGCG
>JAUMXS010000137.1 GCA_030528965.1 Eubacteriales bacterium | reverse complement strand
CACGAATGTACTGCCGCTGAACGTGCCGCCGGAGATGATGCCGTTCTTGTTATTTATCACCGTAGTGGAACGATCTGAGTAAGAATCGGGTTCGAACGTGCCGCCGGAGATGGTGCCGTGGTTATTCACGAATGTACTGCCGTTGAACGTGCCGCCTTCGATGGTGCCGTAGTTGGTCACCAGGTTTTCCCAAGTGCCGCCGGTGATCTTGCCGCCCTCCTTGATTTCGGTGGAGGTGTATTCTGCTGCACCGGTAGGCGGAGCCGCCAAAGAGCCGGTGATATACAGGGTGTTGTCGGATATGTACCAGCCGGTACCGCTGATCGCCCCTTCCGCCAGCGCGCCGCTGCAGCAGCCGAGCAGCAGCAGGCACAGCAGCCCCGCAAGGGCGTATGTCAGTTTCTTTCGCATTTGTATATCCTCCTTTTGTTCGGCGTTTTTTGTCTATTTCCTCAATATACTATTATACGCCCCTTGGCAGCGCTTGGCAACCGCGCCGTACGTTTTCATGACGTTTTGCGCGCGCGATAACAGCGAAAAAGCCGCGAACCAAGGAGGCCTTTCCTCGGTTCACGGCTTTTTTTATGCTGTTATTCGGCGGATGCGCCGGTCTTCTCCCGAAAAACCTTCTCCATGTTGACGGAGGCCTTTCGCAGAGTTTCTTCCTTCAGGTGTGTGTAGATGTTCGCGGTGGTCTGGTAGTCGGTGTGGCCTACGATCTTCATGGCGATAAGCGGGTCGATGCCGCTTTCGTAGAGGAGCGTGACGTAGTTGTGGCGGAAATAATGCGGCGTCAGCGTGGGCTTTACCTGCTTGAGGATATCGTCCGGGCGGGACGTCCCGGGCTTCACTTCGCGCCATTGAGCGCAGCCGCACTGCAGCATCAGCCGCGCCCACATGCGCTTATAGGTCGCCTGCGAAAGCGGAGCGCCCTTCTCTGTGCGGAAAAGGTAATCGTCTGCCCGCGCTCGTTTCGGCAGGAGCATTTCCTTGAGTTCTGCCGGCACGGGCACATAACGGTCAGCGGCCTCTGTCTTGAGTGTATCCTCAGCGGCGGTAGAGCCGGTAAAGTCGATATCGCGCTGGATATGGACCTGATCCGCCGTAAAGTCGAAATCGCCCCATTTGAGCCCCAGCGCTTCGCCGCGCCGCAGACCGAGGTAGTATAGGACGGCAAGGAAAAGCCCTTCGGGATGGGTATGGATCGTATCCAGCACCCGCACGGTTTCTTCCTGCGTCAGCGCACGGCGTCCGGTGTTTCTGGAAGCCTTGGGTCTGATCAGAGCCGCAGAGGGGTCGCGCTCGATCACGCCGTCCGCGAAGGCGGAGGAGAAGATGGCCTTCAATGTTCCTATGATGTTGTTGATCTGCGATCGGCTCGTCCCCGCAAAGCCGTTTACATACTCCTGAAGCTGGCCGGCGGTGATCGCCCTCATATGCTGCATACCGAAGGTCGGGAGCAGGTGCTTGATAAAGCAGGTCTTGTAGTAGGATCGGCTGGCCTCCGAAATGAACGGCTCCTTTTTCAGCCGATACCACTGTTCGGCGTATTGGTAGAACTGCTGGTCTTTCGGGATCTCCCTTCCGAAAATGAAATGCTCCCTGACGGCTTCTTTAACGTTTTCCAGTTCCCGGCGGGTGGGAGCCGATACGTATTTGTAGATCGGCGTTCCGTCCGGTTTATGCCCTATCGTGACTCTGCCGCGGAGCCTTCCCGATTCAGTCTTTTTTGTCATGCTCTTGTCTCCTTATCGTCTGGTCGCCCATCTGCCCTGCCGTGCCGCGGTGAAGAAATCATCCTGGCTGAGCGTATTGCGCGGGCGCATTTTTTTCGCCCTGGCCACGAAGTTGACCTGCTTGGGGTTCTCGATATACTCGCAGATGGAACGAACGTCCACCCTGCGATCGACTCTGCGAAGCCGTCCTTCCTCCATCATACGGTGAATGGTGCGGGGGACAACGTTGAGGATCTGCGCGGCGACCTTCTGGGTACATACTTCACCGTATCGCTCGATCATGTCATCCAGTCTGGCCTTGTTCATATTCGCTTCCATGTCTTTTCCTCCTTAAAGCCGCTAAAACTTGATTCTTTCGGTCTTCAGCAGACATGATTGCTCTTATGGTCCGGAATAGCAAGATAAGTATTTGTGTCCGGAAGAGATCGGTGCTGTCACTGCCGCAAACGCTGCTGTTTCCCGATGGGGAAGGATATCCCCTGACTTACATGGTAAAAAGCGGACAGTTTCGTCGCCCCCAAAACAAAAAACGCGACCCGGAAGAAAACTCCGGATCGCGGTCAACGCCAAAAGGCGTAACGATAATAACGATAAGGATCAGGGAAGAAGCGGTCGGCGTCCCTATGCCTTGCCCTTCAATGTTATTGCAGATGACGATGGATCGTTCAGATGAGCTTGGCGTACTCCCCGCTCACCCAGCCGACTTCGCGCCCGACTACGACGGCATACCAGCCGTTTTCAGCGGTAGCGACATAGGGAAGAGCGATACCGGGCTTAACGGCGGTGATCTTCTCATACTCTGGGCAGCGCCGCCATGGATGATCCGTTTATGATGCAGTTTGTGGAAAAGTGCGGCGTGAAGGTAATCAGCATTG
>JAUMXS010000136.1 GCA_030528965.1 Eubacteriales bacterium | reverse complement strand
CGTTTCTCCGGGCGGCGCTGCACTGCTCACATGGATCACCCGGCGGGTTGGGGCACAGTCTCTGGCACTGAAGACACGTGTGGAGGAACTGGAACTGGCTCTGCAAAACCTGGAGGATGCGGCCGGAAAGCGTGAGGAGTTTATTGCAAGCTTTGCGCATGAACTGAAAACACCGCTTACGGCGATCATCGGATATGCGGATATGCTGCGCTCGAAGGATATGGCGCCCAAACCGCGTTTTACGGCTGCGGGATACATTTTTTCAGAGGGAAAGCGGCTGGAAGCCCTTTCTCTGAAACTGATGGATATTATCGTGACAGGCCGACAGAGTTTCGAGCTTCGGCGCTTTGACGCCGGATATTTTATTCGCTCTGTGGCGGCAGTGACGGTCCCCTCACTGAGCGCTGAGGGCATGACACTCAACATGCGGTGGGAAAACGCGGAAATTATGCTGGAGCCGGATCTGTTCAAGACTTTGCTTATCAATCTTGTGGATAATGCGCGCAAGGCCAGCCGCAAGGGACAAAGCATCGACCTTTACGGGAAAATTGAGGACGGCGGATATGCCTTTTATGTTCGCGATTACGGCCGCGGTATGGCAAAGGAAGAGATCTCGCGCATCACAGAACCATTTTACATGATCGATAAGTCGAGATCCCGCGCGCAGAACGGAGCGGGATTGGGTCTTGCGCTTGCGCAGAGGATCGCGGAGCTTCACGGGTCCATGCTGGAATATGAGAGTGAACCGGGCAAGGGGACTACGGTTCGTATTCTGCTCCCCGGAGGTGCGGAAGAATGAAAGGGAAGAAAAACAATAAAGAGAAAAATACTTCCCGGAGCTTTGCCTTCCCTGAATTTCTGCGCCGGATAAAATGGGATCGGCAGCTGATCTCTCTGGCCGGAATGACGGCTGCGGTGCTGATCATCTGTGCTGCAGTCCCTATGGCGTTTATTACGGAAACGGGTGATAACCCGCCCGCAGAGAGCCCGGATGTGGAACTGACGCATTATGAACTTTGGTCCGCTTACTGGTCGGCATACAGAGAAGGCTTGTCACTGGCAGATCCGATTGAAAACCCGGACAAATTTGATGTGAATGCCTGTCAGATCCTTACCCATGAGCTGCGGCTGAAGCTTGCTCCGGATATGAGCCCGGGAACGGTTACGGGTGAAGGCGAGGAGTTCCTGTGTGTGGACGGACGACTGAAACTGTACCACTGCTGGAATGAATGGACCGGTGACTGGAGAAACTGGCTGGATATATTTATCGATTTAGATACGCAGGAAGTATTGTATTTTTACCTGAGCAGCAGCTGCATTGCGAATATAGATCGATATACGGACCTTTTGCAGACCGAACTGGATACGGAAGCGGGTGCCAAACAGTGGGGCAACGCTATCGATCTGGAAATGACGAACTGCACATGGTCCGGAGATCCCGAAGATTATGCGGATGTGGAGTACGGGGATGTTCGTTACAGAGTGAGTACGAAGTATTATTTCGATCCGGGTTATCCTTCCGGCTTGCTTGATCTGATGGCGGTGCGAGTGCCGTAAAGGTACTTGCGTGGACAGTGATCGTTTGGTATAATTCGAAAAACGTTTTTGCTGAGGAGGAACTGTGAAATGCGGGCGAAACGGATTCTGTCATGGATCATAATCATTGTGTTGACCGTGCTGCTTGCGCTGATTATATACTGCCGAATCTCCGGAGATGCATTTTCTCATGAGGGGAATACGGATGTTCTGTCCGCTTCGGGGCCGGCAGCATCCTCCGAGCCGACCGCAGCCGTTGAGGAAATGTCGGAAGAGTCAACGGGGATCGAAGTGGAACCGGAAGAGACTCCTGAGACGGAACCTGAACAGGAAAAGGAGCCCGAGCCGCTGCCGGAGGAAGATCCGCTGCCGGATATCGATCTGGCATCGTGGGAATGTCTGCTGGTGAATGCTGAGCATCTGCTTCCTTCGGACTTTGCGCCGGAGCTTGTATCCGTAGAGGATGGGCAGTTTTTTGATGCCCGTGCTGTGGATGCACTGAAGGCGTTTGTTGCGGCTGCGCGCGCCGAGGGACTGACGGTGTATGTGCGCTCGTCCTATCGCGATTATGCCACGCAGGATTATCTGTACAGGAATAAAGTTACTCAGCTGCAGAGCTGGTACGGGTATGACGTTGAGACTGCCCGTGTAAAAGCCTGTTCCATTGTGGCGTATCCCGGGAGCAGTGAACACCAGCTCGGCCTTGCCTGCGATATTGTGGATGGATGGTATGAGTATATGAACGAGTCTCTGGCTGACACGGCGCTTTTGAAGTGGATGGCCGAACATTGCGCGGAATATGGCTTTATTCTCCGCTATCCGGAGGATAAGATCGATATAACGGGCGTTATGTATGAGCCCTGGCACTTCCGTTATGTAGGCGATGAAGCGGCGGCATATATCATGGAGAACGGTCTCTGCCTCGAGGAATTCTGGGAACTGTATGCGTCAAATACAGAAGAAACAGAAAAATAAAGATTTTGCAGAAAAAAGGCTTGCATTTATGAAGCGCTTGTGTTAATATAATCAAGCGCTGAATTTCCGGGTGTGGCGAAGTTTGGTATCGCGCCTGAATGGGGTTCAGGAGGCCGCTGGTTCAAGTCCAGTCACTCGGACCA